>NZ_JBWKPU010000010.1:0-32978 GCF_059418405.1 Pseudomonas sp. GW821-FHT09A09 | reverse complement strand
ATGGCCGCCTCGCGATCACCATCGCCGCCAAGCCGGCTCCTACAGTGGGTGCATTGCAGGTATCCATAACGGCGCATCGCACGCACCACACCAGTGCACCAACTAACTTGAACTTCGCCCGGGCCCGTTTCTTCTAACGGGATTCGAACCTGTGTGGAGCACGGCCGTGCCCAGAATCATTTCCCCCCAAACGCCGGAAGCGGCATTGACAGATCACAGCGAACACACCGCCAAGATCTTCGGCTCGCCCAAGGACCGCCTGGACTTCTACCGCCGCGAGATCCAGTACGAAACCACCATCCTGGCCAACCGCACCGACGCCTACCTCACGGCGCAATCGTTCCTGGTCATCGCATTCGTGTCCGGCATGGGCAACCTCAACCCGGAGTGGGGCAAGTTGTTCACCCTGGTGGTGCCGGTGTTCCTGGTGATGCTCGGCATTCTCAGCTCATTGAACGCCTGGCCGGGAATTCGCGCGGCGTACGAAATCATCGACCACTGGCACTACAAGCAAAGCGAACTGCTTCGCAGCGAGCCGGTGATGGGCCTGGCCTACGATGATTCGCCGCTGTTCTGCGAGACCGAGTCGTCCCACAAGGGCTATCGCAAGTCGCTGCTGTTTTCCATGCGTGCGCCGTGGTTGTTCATGGTGTTCTGGCTATTGCTGGGGGCCTACGCGTTCTACATCCAGGTGGACAACCCCGGGTCCTAGACAAATGGAACTTCGTTGTCGGGCACGTGACCTTAACTTTACACAGGCCATAACGTTGCAGAGGTGAACCATGAGCACACACAAACAACCCGCGACGGGCGCAGACGCCCCCAAAGACCCGGCGCTGAAAGATCCCAAGGCCAAAGACCCCAAGGCGCGGGAAAACAACTACAGTCCAGACTTCAAGCCCGAGCGCGAGCCCAAGCCTGAAACCGATGCCGATATCGATACCCAAGGGGGTTAGGGAGACGGTCATGACAGAAGAGCAGGAAGAAGCGCCGGAAGAAGAGTTCAACGACCCTGGCAATGAAGACCCGGGGTCGTTGATGGATGACGCAGTGGTGCCGCTAAAGGACGGCAGCCTGGATCAGGAATCGATCCAGGAGTGTTCGGCACCAATCCTGACGTTGAATGTGTGCTGAAGCGGGAAGTAGTGTTGCTTGAGTTTGTTCAGCTGCATGCCCAGGGTGTCAGGCGGGACAATACCGCTTTGGATATAGGATTGGCGTATATCGTGTTCGACATTGACTGTGGGGCCATGGGGCGTTAGGAGGCCGCTGGCTGCCTTGTATTCCCTGCTTTTGCCATCGAAGCCAAGGTCATACATATCAGGTCGTTTCAGTTTGAGGTTGTCGTTGAACAGGGTCGGTCCAACCGTTTCAAAGATCTTGCGCTCGTAGGCCTGAAACTCAGGGGTGTATAGCACTTGACCATCGGGGGCTCTGGTTATCGTCGGCCGGTTCGCCTCGAAGTACGCCTTGTTGGCAACAAAGCGCTGTTTCATCTCGGTGATCAGGTCGGTAATGACCGGGTTGCCTGCGTGCGTGCCGAAATTACTGGTGTTATAGAACAGTTTGTAGCCGGTGAGATTGTGGCCGACCGGCTGGTTGAGCAGTACATCATTGGCGCCCGCGCTCACGGCATCCATCCCGATCTTTGTCTGGATGACATCATCCGTATCGAGATAGAACCCCCCGTATTTATTGGCGATGGGGTACCGCGCAACGTCGGAGGCGGCGGCCAGGTTCTTGCCTTGCCCTTGTCGAAAATAGTCGTACATGCCGTCATTTTTCAACTGCTTGAACACGTCATCCTCGTGAAGGTTTTTCACCTGGAGACCTGGGGCCTTGCCTTCCAGTTTTTGTTTAATCTGCTGGAAGATGGCGGGGTTATCCGCGTCCACGTGCAGGATGGAGGTATAGCCAGGGGTTTTGGTTGCGTTATTGACTAGGTTATCCATCAGCTTGGGAGGAATTTCCTGGCCGGCCCAGAAGTAGTGAAGGTTCTTGGGGAGCGGTTTCACCTCCTTCGGCAGACTTACAGCTGATGAAGGCGTGACGTCAACAAACGCATAGTGATGTGCCGTGGTTTGCTTGGCCTTGATAAACTCGCTGAACGGTCCTCGTTGCCATTTACCCTTGGCGCTGCGCCAGAAGTACGCAGGGTTGAGCGCATCCGCCCCCGGAGCGTGGCTGGCCGCTTTCCAGGCACCTGCCGCACTGTCGAACACGACGTTCTGGTCGACGCCTTTGTAGTTGAGCATGTACGGCGTGGTTGAGCTTTTAACGACCTTGATGTCATCCAGTGGCACAACGTAGGTGCTGTCCCCCAGCTTCCAGCGCAACGTTGGCTCGCCGGTGCCCCCCAGTAAACGTGCAGACCTGGCCGTGGGCTCCCAGCCCGAGGCACCCAGATCCCTGATGGGAATATCAGCCGCCGTGCCCTTGGGGTGCCGGATGATGCGCTGGCCGTCCCTGAGTCGGGATTCATACAGCGCCCCATCGACCTTCACGTATTCCTTCCCGCTGCGGCCCTTGAAGACGTTGCCTTGCAGACCGGTGGCCGAGAGTTCACCCGTGGCAATGTAGTGGGCTTCATAACCCCGCAGTGTTGCGTCCAGGGGCCGGACTTCGCCGCCGGCGGCTACCCGACTTGGTGTGAAGCCTTTCAGGGGCGGGCCGAAGGGCTGTTTCTTGAGCGCGTCATACCGGTGCCAGTTGCCCTGGAACATCACGGCCGTGCCATACACCGTTTCTTGCCCCTCCTTGAAGGTGCCATTGGCCGCCAGGCCATGGTGTCGGCTGGCAGTCTGGGCCTCATCCGCACTGCCGATCGTTCGCAAGCTGTCAGAAGCATCGGTGGTCGGAGCGTCTGCGACGAAGTTATCCAGTGGTTTGCCGTACGCTTGCCGTGTGCGTGGATCAACGGCATACCATTGGCCTGAAGCCTCATCGAATATGCCCAGGGCTTTGCTTTCCGCCGTGGCATTGATGGCTTTGTAGCTGCCTTCGGCGATGTCCGGCCTTTTGGCCAACGCCAGCAGGTCGACGCTGCGATGTGTCCTCAGATGCCGCACCCCCCGGTACCCAGCTTTGAGCACGCGCCCCGTGCCGTTGACCACTCCACGTGCGAGGTCATCCAGCCCCCCGGCCGGATTCAGTGCGCCCACCGCCGCACGCCCGACGATCTTGAGGGTATGGCCGGCCTTGGCCAGTGCGCCAAGCCCGGTTGCCGCCGCTTTCGCCCCTTTGACCGCCGTACCGAAGCCGACGAGAAACCCGAATACATCCCACGACAGATCACCCAGGCCCTGAGCAACATTGCCGTTTTGAAAATTGACGATCGCGGATCTGAATGGAATGAGGTTCAGGCCGAACTCTGCGGCCTTTTCATGGGCAGGCACTTCAGTATCGAAGGTCGTCTGGCCCCGCGCCGCCTTTTTCAAACCGGGCAAGTCCATATCCTGAAGAGCCGCGTCTGCAAGGTAGGCGGTTCTCGCGCTGCCAAAGCTGTCGGGGACACCGCTTGCGCCTTTGGATTCATCCGCCAGCCCGGTGGGGTATTGGCCTGCAGGGGTGACGACCTTGTAAGCATTGAAGGGGCGCGACTCTTTGTAATAAGGCGCCCCGGTTTTGAAGTCGCCCAGGTCAGGGCGTTGGGTAATAGTGCCTTTCAGGCGGTCCAGCTGGTAGGTGTGGACCTGGCCATCGCGTTTGATCTTGATCAGCAGACGGCCTTCAGTCTCTTTGTCGCGTTCACTGGCAAGGACGCCGCCCCATTCGAAATGGGTTTCCCTGGCAAGGGTGATTTCTCCGAATTCGAAATGCTGACGGTCTGCCAAGGGCAGTTTCGCCACCATGTTTTTGATGTGCGCGGCGGTGGCCGTCTTGACCGCCTCGGCATAGGCCGAAAAGGCTTCATCGAACGCGTTTGGCAGGCGCGGCAGCTGTTTGAGTGTTGGCAAGAGCGCTTGGATGTCAAACCCGCTCGATGAAGAAACCCAGGTACCCGGCCTGCCGTCATCCGGCAGATCGACGAGCCCGCGGGTGATAGCGCGTACCGCGTCTCTGCCCGGTTCACCCCAGTTATCCGCGGAGTTCGGTGCGTTCAGGAGGCCCCGGCCATCGATGTACAAGTCCAGGATCGAGTAAGGGCCGGGGAAATAGCGGTTGGAGGGTTCTACACGGATGCATTTTTCGTCGAAGTGCTTTGGGTCCACGTCGGGCAAGGCCTTTTTCAATTGCTCCAGTGCCATGTCCCTGGCTGTCTGCAGCTTCGCCGTGGAGGCGTGCGAGGCTTTCTCGAGCTGGCTGACCTGCGCTGCAAACGCTTCGCGTACACGTGTCATTGCAGCGTGGGTGACGGGGTAGGGCAGGCCGTTGGCAACGGCCCAGTCCTTGAGCGCTGCGCTCTGGGCTTCAAACTCGATGCGCATTTCTTCGTCGGATACGGGCGCGATGCTCGCCCTGGTCATGACTTGGGCGTAGGTCATCGTCGCCGTCGCCCCAGGGGCGCTCGCTTCGATGCGGGCAACGGCGGTGGCAAAACTCACCCAACTGTGGGTACCCAACACCAGGTCTTGCGGAAGGTCCTTGACGAGGAATTCCGGTGCTCGGCTAGCAAGCATCAAGGTGACTTGGATCGAGGCTTGTTCAGGGGACGAGCCTTTGCCTGCCTTTGCCAACGCCGCTTTCAATTCGTGCACAACCGCTGCTGCGGTCTTGCCCGAGTTAATGGCGGACAACAACGTGTAGCCCGCGATACGCAGTTGTGTGGCCCCTGGAACCGCCTCAGTCGACGTCGACAGGTCCAGGCTCAGCGCCGTCAATAACCAGTCGTTGACACTGCCTTTGACCGATCGGGCCTCGAATTGGATCTGGATCGCCTGGCCCAGTGCCTGCCCCCTGGGCGACGCGATCAGACGATCGATCAGGCTGCGGGGATTGGCGGTGCGCTCAGGCAGTACGGGGCTGCCATTGAGCAAATAGTCCAGCGCGTTGTTGAACGGGGTCAGGTCAATGCCTCCGAGCCTGTCCTGTTGGAGATCGCTACGCAATTGTTGCGCGCTCACAGTATCCAACGGGGTAGGCCAGGCCCGCGCACCGCCGTAGTTGCCGTTTTCGGCGGCCTTGGGGGCTGGGGTCAGCAAAGCGTCGACCACGTTATCCAGTTGATCAAGCGTGGTGGGGATTTTCCAGCCATGGTCCTCAACGAACTGCTTCAGGCTCACGCTGTTGTGCTTGCCTGCCATCGAAGGCATGTAGGTACTGGCGCTGTCGACATAGACAACTCGGGTGTCGAGTTCGTGGGCTATTTCCGACTCTTCCCGGCTGCCCTCCCTGACAAAGGTGGCGAGGTGCTGCAAGTCGAAAGCCGCCTGGTAGCGGTTGCGGATATCGGCCAACTGCGCCTGTTGCTCTTCCAGTCGATCTTCACTGCGACGGGTGTGCAACCCGGTAAAGGTCGGCGGTGTCAGTTCGACAAAGGCCTTGTCTCGCAGCAGTTCGGCCACGCGTTGCTTGATTGCGTCGGGGGACAAGAGCTCGGGCTCTTTGTAAAAACGCTGCACAAGGTTGAAGGGCGCGCTGTTGGCCGCGGAAGACAGCGGCGGAGCAAACGTGGTGAAGGTGTATCCCGAAACGATGATTCGGCCTGCATTCAGAATCGGCCCGCTGACCGCTGCCCAGTCCGGGTTGTCGAGCCCCAGTGTATGGACCTCCCGCCCAGCGCCTGTTTTAAGCGAAAAAGATATCTGGCCGGAGGCCGGGTTGATTTTGATCGAATCTGGTTTTATGCCCCGTTCCTGCATCCACTGTTGCACGTCGGGCGATTGAAACGCTTGGCCCAGCTGGCTCCACCATTGGCCGAAGGTCGAGCTGGCTGGAATTTCGTCGATCTTGAGGTCTGATTGATGGGCTGAGGGGCCGGCGGTCTTCGCCAGTGCGATGCGATACAGCGCTGCCAGCTCACTGTCGCCTTCGGCGCGGGAATGGGGGTCGTAAGTATCGAGCTCAGAGGATTCATCAGTCGCACGTCGCGGCCTCGCGGAACTCGCCTGAAAAGCAACGATGGGCAGGGGATAGCGGGTATTTACAGTGCTTGGGCTGATCATCAGGAGTGGCTCGTCGTGTGAGAGGCAGTTGGCGGCATGGTTTGCCGTGTGATCAACGTGCGTGTCACAAACGTCCCTGATGGTTCCGCTCATGGGCCGGTTTTTCGTTGCTGTATTTATCCCCGCCGGCTGACTAGGACTCGATCAACTGCGAACCGATGGTTTTCATACGGATCATGTCCATCAACTGCCGCAACCCCGGCTGCGACTGACGCCGACTGGGGTAGTACATGCACAACGGCTCACCCAGGCAAGCCCAATCGGGCATCACTTCCACCAGGCGACCGTCCTTCAGTTCCTGCTCAACGCGGTTGGACAGGCAGTAGGCAATCCCCACCCCTTGCAGCGCCGCATGGACGATGGTCTCGGTGTCGGCTGCGCTGAAATGCCCCGGCACATCGATGCGTTGCTGGCGCGCGCCGTTGCCCAGCTCCCATTTGTAGGTGGTCTTGTCGCCCAGGTACATGCGGATGCATGCGTGTTGCAGCAGGTCCCTGGGCTCTTTTGGCGCGCCACGGCGGGCGAGGTAAGCGTGGGAGGCGACCATGATCCAGCGCAATTCACCGGTCAGCGGTACGGCCACCATGTCCTGGGGCACCGTGGCGCCGTAGCGGATACCCGCGTCGTAGCCCTCGGCGATGATGTCGATCATCTGGTCCTGCACGATCAGGTCCAGGCGCAGTTGCGGGTAGGCTTGGGTGAATTCGCCGAGAATCGGCGCCAGCAGCAACACCGCCGCGTCGCGAGGCACGTTGAGGCGCAGGCGGCCGATCGGTGCTTCGCGATACAGCTCCAGCGTGTCGAGTCCGTCCTGGATTGTCGCAAAACCCAGGCTGAGTTTTTCCGCGAGCAGGTTGCCCGCGTCAGTAGGCTCGACGGCGCGGCTGCTGCGGTAGAGCAATTTCACGCCCAGGCGCGTTTCGAGGTTGCGCATGGTGTGGCTCAACGCCGAGGTGGTCACCCCCAGTTCGTGCGCAGCGTGGCGAAAACTCCGACGCCGGATGATGGCCATGAACACATTGAGATCGGCGAGTTCGGAGCGGTTAAAAGCGGCCATATCAAGACTTTTTTAGGAGAATTCGGTTGTATGCGGCGTTGAGCCCTATTCAATCAGGGATGACCTAGAGTAATTGCTTTTCAAAGTATTGCTATGGGCAGCGTGATTTTTTATGAGTATCGAAACCCTCAAGATCCCCGGTATCGAAAAGGCTGTGTCAAGGATCGCCCTCGGTACCTGGGCCATGGGTGGCCGACTGTGGGGTGGCTCGGACAATGAACTGTCCATCAAGACTATCCGGCATGCCCTGGCCAGTGGCATCAACTTGATCGACACGGCGCCGGTGTATGGCTTCGGTTTGTCCGAAGAGTTGATCGGCAAGGCCCTGCGCGGCATCCGGCACACGGCGGTGATCGCCACCAAAGCCGGTCTGCAATGGGATGACGGCACCACACGCCGCAATGCCACGGCCCAGCGGATCCGCAAGGAAGTCGAAGACTCCCTGGTGCGCCTGGAAACCGACTACATCGACCTGTACCAGATCCACTGGCCCGACCCGTTGGTGGCCCAGGAAGAAACCGCCGATGAACTGGAGCGTTTGCGCCGTGAGGGCAAGATCCTCGCCGTGGGGGTGAGCAACTATTCACCGGCGCAGATGGATGACTTCAGCCGCTACACCGCGCTGGCCACGGTGCAGCCGCCCTACAACCTGTTTGAGCGCTCCATCGACAGCGACATCCTGCCGTATGCCAGGAACCACGGGCTGGTGGTATTGGCCTATGGCTCGCTGTGCCGGGGGCTGCTGACCGGCAGCATGCATTCGGCCACCAGCTTTGGGGGCGACGATGTGCGCAAGATCGACCCGAAATTCAAGGCGCCGCGTTTCGAGCAATACCTGGCCGCCGTCGGCGCGCTGGAGGTATATGCCCGCGAGTGCCACGGCAAGTCGATACTGGCGCTGGCGTTGCGCTGGGTGCTGGATCAAGGGCCGACCATCGCGCTCTGGGGCGCACGCCGACCGGAGCAACTCAAGGGCTATGAAGAGGCGTTTGGCTGGCACCTGACCGCCGATGACCTGACACATATCGACCGTATTCTGGCCAGCACGATAAAAGATCCGATCGGGCCGGAATTTATGGCCCCCGCCAAGCGTTAACCCTTACGACAGGGATGTCAGCGACAACAAAAAATGACATCCCCGTACGTTGAGGTTTTTGCATGAAACGCGGCACCCTATTCACGATCGCTGGTGGTTTGCTCTGTGGGCTGTTAGTGGCAGGCGCCCTGAAATGGCGCGGTGACCCTAATGCCCTGTGGCACATCGTCAGCCAGCAATGCGTTCCCGACCAGCAACAGCAGCACAAACCCGACCCGTGCCTGGCGGTGGACCTGGACCGGGGTTACACGCTGCTCAAGGACCGCAATGGCCCGTTGCATGACCTGCTGATTCCCGTGGATAAAGTCACCGGCATTGAAGACCCTGCGTTGGGGCGCCAGTTACTGCCGCATTACTTCGCCCAGGCTTGGAAGCACCGTGCAGTGTTGTCCGACGGCCTGAAAAAGCCGATCCCCGACGCCTTCGTTTCCGTGGCCATCAACTCGCGTTTTGGTCGCTCGCAGAACCAGTTGCACGTGCACATCGCTTGCCTGCGCCCCGAGGTGTTTGTCGCCTTGAGCCAGCAGGGCAAAGCGCTGGGTGAACAGTGGCAGGTGTTGCCGAGGCCGCTGATGGGGCACACCTACAGCGCCCGCACGCTGTCGGCAGCCGACGCCGAAGTGCTCGACCCAATGGCGCTGCTGCACGACTACGTCGAGGCCCAGGGCAGTTCGATGAGCCACTACAGCCTGCTGATGACGCCCCGCGCCGACGGCAGCTTTGTGCTGTTGAGCACGCACCTGGCGCTCACCGAACTAAACCTGGGTTCGGCCGGTGAACTGCAAGACTATCGCTGTGACCTGATGACCCAGTTGTAAGCCCCCTTTGACCTGATTCGGACCTACTTCCATGCGCTTGACTGTGTTGGCTTGCCTGTTCTTGTCTGTTGGTGTGGCCCAGGCGGCCACCCGCGAAGTGATCCCGATCCACAGCGCCACCATGGCCAATGGTGATTTGCGCTACAGCGTCACCTTGAAGATTGGCGGCACGCCCGTGGAAACCCAATTCGACACCGGCTCGGTGGGATTGCGCGTGCTGCCCGGCGTGCTCAAACCCCAGGATGCCGTGGTCCAGAACGTCCCAGCGGCGATTCAATACGGCAGCGGCGTGCGCCTGAACGGCAAGCTGGCACTGGCCACGGTCAGCCTGGGCACTGCTACGGCCCAGGTGCCGATGCAATTGGTCGAGAGCATCAGTTGCAGCGACGCACGGCCTAAATGCCCGGCCTCGACAGTGTCCGCCAAGGACTTCCTCATGGGCGGCAACCCCGAGCGCGGCGAGGGCTTCAAGGCGATCATGGGCGTCGGCATGTTACGTAACCCCGCGGCCAACCCGCTGGTGGCCATGGGCGGCCGTTGGTTGGTGATGCTGCCACGGCCCGGGCAGAGCACCGGGCAGTTGATCATCAACCCCACGGCGGCGGAGACCCAGGGGTTTCGCCTCCTCAGTCTGCAACGCTTTGCGGTGAAACCCGGTGATACCAGCGCCTACTGGAAAGACCACGGCGTGCAGGGTTGTCTGCAGCGCCTGGACACTCACCAACAAGTGTGCGGCGACAGCATCCTGGACACCGGCGCGGCGGGTTTTCATATCTATGCCGATGCGCTGCAAGCCAACTGGCCGGTGGGCACCCCGGCGCATTTCAGCCTGGCCCTGGGGGACGGCAGCCAGATGGGCCAGCACTTCAAGGTGGATAACGGCGGCGGGCGCTATGTGCGCTACATCACCGCCCAAGGCGAACACAACTTCCACGGAATCAATGCCGGCTTGCTGACGTATTTCGATAATGCGGTGCTGTACGACCAGTCCGCCGGCACCATCGGCCTGAAGGCCCGCTGATCACTGAAGACAAACACAGCACAACTGTGGGAGCCGGGCTTGCCCGCGATGGCGGAGTGTCAGTCAACCCATTCATTGGCTGATCCACCGCCATCGCAGGCAAGCCAGCTCCCACATTTTGATCTGCGTCCTGCCGAGAAATCGGGTACACCGCTAACCCCCTGTGGGAGCGGGCTTGCCTGCGAATGCGGAGTGTCAGTCGACACACCTGCCAGCTGGCCCACCGTATTCGCAGGCAAGCCAGCTCCCACAATTGGATCTGCGTCCTGCCGAGAAATCGGATACACCGCGAATCCCCTGTGGGAGCGGGCTTGCCCGCGAATACGGTGGGTCAGTCAGCATATTCAGTGATTGACACTCCGCATTCGCGAGCAAGCCCGCTCCCACATTTGGATCCCGCATACCGGAAAATTTTCATTCACGACCTCTTTGCTCGATAAACGACACCCCCTCAGATTTAGCCATTGAACGACTGTTCAGTTTGAACTATGTTGACCGCATCCACCCGTTTGCGCGCAAACGGGTTCGCGCTTTTTCTTCTTGAACGAGAGGCTCTGGCATGCGGTTTTCCCCCTTCGTCGAACGAATTGCAGGGCAGGGCGTCGCCGCCTGGGACATCCACCACGCCGCGTTCCACGCTGCCAGCCAGGGCGAAGACATCATCATCCTCAGCGTCGGCGACCCCGATTTCGCCACGCCTTCGTTCATCACCGACGCGGCCGTCAGCGCACTGCGCGACGGCGACACCCACTACACCGAAATCCCCGGCCGCACGTCCTTGCGCGATGCCGTGGCCCGGCGCTACAGCCAGACGCTCGGCCGCTCGTTGGCGGCCGATAACGTGATCATCGTGCCCGGCGCCCAGAACGCATTGTTCATCAGCTCGCTGTGCCTGTTGCAGGCCGGGGATGAAGTGCTGGTGCTCGACCCGATGTACGTCACTTACGAAGCCACGCTCAAGGCCAGTGGTGCAACCCTGGTGCGCGTGCCGTGCTCGCCGGAGTCGGGGTTTCGCCTGGACCCGCTGGCACTCGCCGCTGCAATCACCCCGCGCACCCGGGCGATCTTCTTTTCCAACCCGAACAACCCCACCGGCGTGGTGCTCAACCCCCAGGAACTGCAAGTGATTGCCGACCTGGCCATCGCCCATGACCTGTGGGTGGTGGTGGACGAGGTCTACGAAAGCCTGGTGTTCGACGGCCAATACCACAGCCTCGCCGCGCTGCCCGGCATGGAAGACCGCTGCATCGTGATCGGCAGCCTGTCCAAGTCCCACGCGATGACGGGCTGGCGTATCGGCTGGATCATCGCCGCGCCGCAGATGGTCGCCCATGCCGAAACCCTGGTGCTGAGCATGCTCTATGGCCTGCCCGGGTTTGTCATGGAAGCCGCTGCAGCCGCCGTATTGGCCCATGATGAAGTGACCGTGGGCATGCGCGAGATCTACCGCCGCCGACGTGACCTGGTAGTGGCGGGCCTGAGCGCTTGCCCAGGGATCAAGGTGCAGGCGCCACAGGCCGGGATGTTTGTACTGGTGGATGTGCGCGGCACGGGCTTGAGTTCGCTGGATTTTGCCTGGCGATTGTTCCGTGAGGCCGGGGTCTCGGTGCTCGATGCGGCGGCCTTTGGTGAGCCAGCCCAAGGGTTTGTGCGGCTGTCGTTCACCCTGGGCGATGAGCGCCTGGCCGAGGCCTGCCAGCGTATTGCCGGCTTTGTTGGCCAACTCGCGGGCGAGCCGCGGATCGCGCCGGCACCCGTCGCAACGATTGAAGTGGTGCAACCGGCCGACGTCAAAAAGATGATCGAGGTGGTCGATCTGCATAAGCGCTTCGGCAATATCGAAGTGCTCAAGGGCATTTCCCTGACCGCACACGAAGGCGATGTCATTTCCCTGATCGGCGCCAGCGGCTCGGGCAAAAGTACCTTGCTGCGCTGCATCAACATGCTCGAAGTGCCCGACCAGGGCAGCATTCATGTGGACGGTGAAAGCATCAAGCTCAACTACGGCCGGCCCGGTGCGCCGCTGGTGGCGGATGCCAAGCAGCTGGTGCGCATCCGCTCGACCCTGGGCATGGTGTTCCAGAACTTCAACCTGTGGCCCCATCGCACCGTGCTCGAAAACCTCATCGAGGCGCCCACCCAGGTGCTGCGCGAAAGCCGGGCCGAAGCCATCGAGCGTGCCGAAGCCTTGCTCGACCGGGTTGGCCTGGCCGCCAAGCGCAACGAATACCCGGCGTTTCTCTCCGGTGGGCAGCAGCAGCGCGTGGCGATTGCCCGCGCACTGGCCATGCGCCCCAAAGTCATGCTGTTCGATGAACCCACTTCAGCCCTCGACCCGGAACTGGTGGGCGAAGTGTTGCGCGTTATCCGCTCCCTGGCCGAAGAAGGCCGCACCATGATCCTGGTCACCCATGAAATGGCCTTCGCCCGGGATGTGTCGTCCAAAGTGGCTTTTCTGCACCAAGGCATGATCGAGGAAACCGGTTCGCCGGACTCGGTGTTTATCGACCCACGCAGTGAGCGTTGCCGGCAGTTCGTCAACGCGCATCAAACTCGCTAACTCCATAAAAAGACGGGGCAACTCATGAAATGCAAACGCATGGCAACGTGGTTGGGCAGTGCAGTGTTGATGTTGGCCGCAGGTTTTACCTGGGCGGCGGAAAAACCCATCGTGTTCGCGGTGGCGGCCGAACCTTACCCGCCGTTCACGGTAAAAGGCGGCAACGGCCAGTGGTCGGGGTTTGAAGTGGACCTGATCCACAAGCTGTGCGAAGGCATGAAAGCCGAGTGCCAGATCAAGGAAGTGGCGTGGGACGGCATCATCCCGTCGCTGCTGGCCAAGAAGATCGACGTGATTTTCTCGTCGATGTCGGTGACCGACGAGCGTGAAAAACAGATCGCCTTCAGCCGCGCCTATTACGACTCGCTGCTGGGCGTGGCCGGGCCCAAGGGCGCCACCGTGGACATCACGCCTGAAGGCCTGAAGGGCAAGTTGATTGGCGTGCAGATCTCCACGGTCAGCGCCAACTACCTGAAGAAGTACTACGAGAACATCGCCGACCTGAAGTACTACGACACCCAGGAATCGGCCAACGCCGACCTGATCGCCGGGCGCATCGACTACATGATGGCCGACGACACCGCCATCGCCATGATGGTCAAGACCCCGGAAGCCAGCGGCCTGGCCCATATCGCCAGCGTGCCCTATGACCCAATCATCGGCCGTGGCGTCGGTGCCGGGTTGCGCAAGGAAGACACCGCGCTCAAGGCGCGCCTGGACAAAGCCATCGGCGAACTGCTGGTGAGCAAGGACTATGACGACCTGTCCCAGCACTACTTTGGCCTGTCGGTCAGCCCGTGCAAGCGCGGCGATACGCCGGCCTATGTCAGCAAGACCTGTGACAGCCCCTACCAGCAAATCGCCCAGAAGAGCGAATAATGTTCGACCTCTTAAGCTTCGGCGAACAAGGATGGGGTAACGCGCTGCTCAAGGGGTTATGGATGACCCTGCAAATTTCCGCCGGCTCCTTTGCGGTGGGGTTGCTGATCGGGCTGGTGGTGGCGTGCGCCAAACTCAGCGCCCCACGCCCGCTTGCACTGCTGATGCGCGGCTACACCACGGTGTTTCGGGCGGTGCCGGAACTGCTGCTGATCCTGCTGCTGTATTACGCCGGCGCCATGGGCCTGAATGCGTTGATCGTCAGCCTGGGCTTCGAGCAGCTGAATATCAGCGGCCCGCTGGTGGCGATCCTGGTGTTGGGGTTGGTGCAGGGTGCGTATGCCTCGGAGATTTTCCGCGCGGCGATCCTGGCCATTCCCCATGGCCAGATCGAAGCGGCGCGGGCCTTTGGCTTGAGCGGCTTTGGCCTGTTCCGTCGGGTGACGTTGCCGATCATGGCGCCGTACGCCTTGGCGGGCATGTCCAACCTGTGGATCAACTTGATCAAGGACAGTGCCCTGATCAGCGTGGTCGGCACCAACGAGTTGCTCTACACCGCCAAGCAGGCGGCGGGTTCCACCCGCCAATACCTGCTGTTCTACCTCACGGCCGCCGCCTTGTATTACCTGGTGACGCTGGCTTCCAACTACCTGTCCGGACGCCTGGAGCGACGTATTCGTCGCTGGATGCCGGTTGTCGAGTGAGGGGCGCATGCCTGAGTGGATAAGTTACTACGCGGGGTTGATCGCCAAAGGCTTGCAGACCACCTTGTCGCTGCTGGTGATTTCGGCGGTGCTCGGCTTTGCCCTGGCGGTGCTGGTGGCGCTGGCGCGCTTGTCGCGGCGCAAGTGGCTGGCCCGCAGCGCACTGGCCTACACCAGCGTGCTGCGGGGCACGCCGTTGCTGATCCAGATCTACATTTTCTATTACGGCCTCGGCAGTTTGTTCGCCCAGTTCCCGATGATTCGCGGCAGCTTCCTGTGGCCGTTCCTGCGCGACGGCTACTGGTACATCGTGTTTGCCCTGGTGCTGTCGGTGGGCGCCTATGTGGGGGAGGTGATTCGCGGTGGCCTGCTGGCGGTGCCCAAGGGTGAGATGGAAGCTGCCTCGGCATTCGGCATGACGCCGCGCCAGGCCTTGCTACGGGTGCGCCTGCCACGGGCGATGCGTCTGTTGCTGCCGACCCTGGCCGGTGAAACGGTGATGCTGCTCAAATCCACCGCGCTGGCGTCGACGATTGCCGTGGTGGACCTGCTCGGCGCGGCGAACGTTGTGCGTGCGCAAACCCTGCAGATCTATCAACCGCTGCTGTTGGTGGCCGGGGTGTACCTGTGCCTGACGTTCCTGATCGAAGGCGTCTACGCCATCGCCGAACGGCGTGGCACGCCGCTGCGCAGGTCAGTGGGATGAACAGGGACCGCTCGCTGCAAGGGATTGCCCTGTGTTCGCTGGCCTATGCGTTTTTGGCCCTGCAGGACGCGGTGATCAAGTGGCTGGTGGCCGATTATTCGGTGTTCACCATCCTGTTCTGGCGCAGCCTGGTGGTGGTGGCTGCCTGCGTGATTGCCGGGCGCCTGGGCTTGTTGCGCCGCGCCTGGACCTCGGTCAGCCGAAAGTTGCTGGTCGTGCGCGGGTTGCTGTCGTTGCTGGCGTGGTTGCTGTATTACACCGCCGCCAAGGACCTGACCCTGGCGGAAATGACTACCTTGTATTTCTCGGCGCCGATCATGGTCACCTTGCTGGCGGCGTTGATCCTCAAGGAGCGCGCCAGTCGCGGCCAGTGGATCTCGCTGATCATCGGCTTTGTCGGCGTGATGATCGCGTGTCGCCCAAGCAACATGGTCGATCCCTTGCCGATTGCCCTGACGCTGGCCGCCGCGTTGTGCTGGGCGTTCACGTACATCCAATTGCGCCAGGTCGACCCGACCACCTCGGTGCTGGAGCAGATGCTGATCACCAACGTGGTATTCGTGATCTGCATGGCCGTGACCTTGCCCTGGACCCACACCCCCGCGCCCACACCGTCCTGGCTTGGCATGCTCGCGGCGGGGTTGGTCGGCGGTATCGGTCAGTTCCTGTTGTTTGCCAGCTTCCGGCGCGCCACGGCGACCTTGCTGGCACCGTTCGAATACACCGGGCTGATCTGGGCGTTTCTGTTGTCGAGCCTGATCTGGGGCACCTCGATGGACGCTTCGCTGATCATCGGCGCGGTGTTGATCGCCGTCAGCGGCACCCTGGCCATGCTCAGTGCACGCCACCCGGAATCACAAGACGTGGTCGGCGCCGAATGCTCCGTGACGCAACCCCTGTACCCAGCAGCGGCAGATGTGCAGCCCGTTGGCGGGGCTGAAGGTGCCGGGGTTGAGACACCCCTCGAGCCAGAGCCCGTCGAGCATCGCCGATAGGCCGATGGCCGCCAGGTGGCTGTCATGGATAACCAGCTGCTCGGCGCGGGCCAGGTCGTCGAGCAGTTGCTGGATCAACGCCAGGTAGGCGCGGTAGCTGTTTTCGTGGGACTGGTTCACGTGGGGCGAGTGGCGGATCAGGCTCCAGAACACCACCCACACGCCGAGCAGGTCCGGGTCCATCACCCGGGGCGAAAAGGATGCACTGAGAAACGCGTCCAGGCGTGCGGCGGCGCCTTCGACGGGTTCCACTTGCGCCCACAAGGCGGTGGTCAGTTCGTTGGCCAGCTTGTGGTAGGTCTCGGCGATTAGCGCATCGATGCTGCCGAAATGGTGGTTGAGCAAGCCCACCGACACGCCGGCCTCGGCCGCGATACGCCGTACGGAAATGCCCGCATGGCCATCACGGGCGAGGCAGGTGAGGGTCGCGGCAATCAGCAGGTCCCGGCGTTCGTCGGGGTCGGCACGGCGCAGTTTGGGAGGGTCGACAGTCACGGGAATGCCCTTGAAGAAACACCAGAGTGTCAAGGTTAGTTGAACATCTGTTCAATCTCTACCGTTTAAATCATCAGAGGAGGGCAAGGCATGGCAAAAGACCTTTCGTGGCAAGTGACCGGCGACGCCGGCAACCCGTTGCACATCGGCGCCTGGCGGTTCGAAGGCGATGGCAGTGGCCCCCGGGTGCACCTGCAAGCGGGCGTGCATGCCGATGAGATCGCCGGGATGTTGGTGTTGCACCAACTGCTGCCACGTTTGCAGGCGTGCCAGGACCAAGGGCGTTTGCGCGGCACCGTGACGGTGGTGCCGCAAGCCAATCCGTTTGGCATCGGTCAGTTTCGCCAGGGCAAATTGCTCGGGCGTTTTCACGAGGCCACCGGGCAGAATTTCAACCGTGGCTTCGACCATTCGCTGGCCCAGGCACGCCCGGCCAACAACTTCGCGCAGTGGCAAAAAAACCTGGTGCAACTGGCGCAGGACGCCGACCTGGTGCTGGACCTGCACACCGACGATGAAGCGCTGCCGTACCTGTATATCCACCGCAGCTTCTGGCCGGAACAAGGTCTGGCGTTGGCGGCGGCGCTGCAGGCCGAGGTGGTGATCGTGTGGGACGAGGGCGGCGATGGCGCGTTTGAAGAAGCCATCATTCACCACGGAACGCCGCGCTTGGCCGCCACTGTCGAGTTGCGCGGCCAGGCGGATGTCAGCGACGTGCTGGCCAAGCAGGACGCCGACGGAATCTGGGCATGGTTGTGCATCAATGGTGTGATCGATGAAGTGGCTGTCATCGCCGAGTGGCAAGGCGAAGTGGTCGACATGGGGTGTATGGAAACCGCTCTGGCGCTCTGCGCCGGGGTGCTGGTGTTCGAGAAAAACCTCGGCGATCAGGTGCAAGAGGGCGAGTGCTTCGCACGGATAATCGGGCGTCCTGGCGACGCCCATTCCGAAGTGATCCTGCACGCCGTACAAGCGGGGCGCATGGTGACCCGTCACCGTGAACGCCTGGTGGCGCAGGGGGCGGTGGTAGCGAAGTTCACCGGTACGCGCCTGTCCGACAGCTACAGCGGCGGAGTGCTGGACCCGTAGTCGTAGGCGAGGCTGGACATATTCGGAATTGAGAAGCGCTGGAACAAATTCGTACGTCAGGATCACACAAGGGAGGACAACGGCCATGGATTATTCCCGCGCCGACAACCCACTCCTTTACCTTGGCCATTTATGCTCATCACATCCTTCAGCCAATCCAGCGCTACGGCAAACAGTGTCTCAGTGCGGGAAAAACGGTCGCAAAAAAACGCTGATCCGCACGTGTACAGTGATCACAAGGCCGCGTTCAGCGAGCGCGTGACAAGCGACCTGAACAACGGCCGCCTCGCGCCTGATGCCAATGCCATGGTCGATGCCGTGTTGTACCCGGGTAAAGCGACCTTGCCCAAAGTGCAGGTCAAGACATTCGCGGTCAATGGCATCCAGGCGAACGACATTCTCTTCATACAGCGTGTACCACCGAATTCCGATGGCCCGAATATTGTGCTGTATGTACCAGAGAAAGACGGTGCTTCCTTTCACTCCTTCAATACGCGCGAGGAAATGAACACCTGGTTGAAAGCCCTCGCGGGTGATCCCCAACGCTTGAGCGCGTTTGCCAAGCACTTCGCAGAAAGCGGATACCCAGGCAGGACGCAAAGCGTCCTCGACACGATGGCCCAGTTCAAAAACAACGACATCAATGCCGTGGTCGGGCCCTTTGCCAATGAACACAGTGACATCTTTGGTCGTCTGGACACAGGTGCATCGGCGCCTCCGGTGTCGGTCAATGGGTTGAGCAAGCTCAAAACCGAGCGTGAGTCGCCAGAGGGGCGTGTGCTGTATTCCGGCCTGCGGCCGGACGGTGAAAAAGTCTATTTCCAGTTTGACGCCTACGGAAATTTGCTGGGAGATGGTGACAAGGGCAATTTCTATTTCTTGAACAACGGCGTGAACAGCGGCCGGCCGCTGGTGCCTCTTTCGGAACAAGCGTTCAAGCAAAAGGTTACCAATCAGTCCCTCGACAACGTGGGTGCCAATGATATTCGCGGGTTCTACGATGAGCTGCTCAATCACCTTGAGCACCCATTTTCCGGCTTGGGTGAAGCGTTGCAGGTGTTCGGCGTCAACCAAAATACCGCTGATACCGTTGAACGCTACTTCGATAACCCTTTCAGCGCACTCCTGTTGGACCTGAACAAAAACAACCAGATCGGCAACGTATTCGGTGTCGATAAGCCGACCATGGACGGCGTGCTCAAGGGCGTGGGTGACGTCGCCCAGGGCTTTGTACCCGTTTATGGTCAAGCCCGGGGGCTCGCGACGCTATTGACGAAGGCTATTCGCAATGAGCCGATGACGGACCAGGAAGTTCGCGACCTGGGCGATGCGCTGGGCTTGAAACCGGACAGTCCGGCCAGGAAAAACCTGCCGATGCCTGGGTCGCCCGGTAAACCCGCAGGATCATTGCCGGGTTCCAAGACGGCTGAAGTGAACACGCCGACTGAAAATACGCCTGTCACTGAGGTTGAGGAGCCCTCACCGGCAGCCCCTTCTGCAACGCCCCAATACCCGGGTTTCAGAAGCGTTTCGTTCCAGGGAGAAAATCGTTACTTCGCAGCTGAGACGCCGGATGCGGGCGATGGTGAGCACTACCTGCTGCGAGTCAAGGACCCGAATGATCCGACCCGATTGGTCAGCAGCGGCATCATTGCCAAGCCAGACAATACGGGGGGCTGGGTACGCAGAGGTGTCAGTGGCGGCGGTGGCAGCAGTTCAAAATCGGCCGCGCCGCAGGCATCTGCCAGCGGCGGAGACTCGACGGGTTTCCTGGAGGACCTGCTGAAACAGCGTAACGAGACGCCTGGGGCAGCGCCCGGGATCACGTCTGTCGCTCAACTCCAGGCTGAGGATTTTCCCGTACCTGCCAGGATCTATCGGGCTCACACCGGGACCGAAAATCCATCTGTTACCGGCCTGCGTCGTGCCGCAGGCACAACAACGTCGGGTGATGACTACCTGGCGGCAATTATCAAACACACGGCACGCCAGGGCGGCAGCAATGGCGAGGTCATGTCCTTCAGTACCCGTGAGATGAAGGCAGAAAGTTTCGCCAGGCAGTACTCCACCAACAACAACAAAGTGCCGGTTTACACTGTGGACACCACCCAAGACCCCTCCGCGTTTCGAACCGTGCCCGATATCATCCTTAAAGATGGGGAGCGCCTGGTGAGGGAAGGGAAAATAACCAAGGCGACCTTGCTCCAGGCTATCGATAAAGTTCAGCTCAACGAGCAGGAGGTATTTTATGTGAAGGGCGACGTGCCCCCGCAGTATCTGATTCTCTAGCTGTGCAATGCATCGGTCTGGTGCGCCAAGTCCTTGAAATCACTGCTGCTGCACCCACTCCCGCGGGCTGGTGCCGATCTTGCGTCGAAACGCCCTGGCCAGCGCCGATGGGCTTTCATAGCCCACTTCATCGGCAATCAGCGCGATGGGCCGGCCTTCGCGCAGGCGTTTCTGCGCCAGGCTAACGCGCCAGCTCAGCACATAGTCGGCCGGGGTCTGGCCGACGACTTTGTGAAAGTACGCGGCGAAGCTGGCGCGGGACATGTTCGACTCCACGGCCATTTCCTGCACGGTCCACGGGCGTTCCGGATGGTTGTGCAGCAAGGTCATGGCCCGCGCCAGGCGCAGGTCGGCCAGGCCCGACATCATCCCTGTGGTCATGCTGTGCTCGGCCATCATATGGCGCAGGAACTGGATCACCATCAATTCGAACAGGCGGTTCATCACCGCTTCGCGGCCACAATGCTCGGCGAAGGCTTCGCTGAACAACCAGTCGAGGGTGCCGGCAATCATCGGAATCTGGTCGAGGGGCATGACGATGGTGTCGGTCAAGGCTACTGACAACGGGTTGTCCAGGCCGCCGTCGAAGCGCAATGAGGCGGCAACCACCTGGGCGCCGTCCTCCGCGCTCGCCAGTAGCCGATGAGGCAGCGGGCGGGGCACCAGCACCAGGCTGGGCTTGGGAATGCGCAACGGCCCGTCGGGCATGTCCAGGGTGGCCTGGCCTTCCTTGAGCAGGTAAACCCGGCCGCGTTGCTGCAGGTCCCGGGTGTCGATGGCGCCGCGCAGCGGGCCACTGTGGAAGGTATCGGCACCGATGCCGAAGTGCACGAGCAGGGTGGACAAACGATCCATGACTCACCTGAGTGTAAATAATCTGTTTAGACGATCTGCGCCATATCGTCGACTAATAGCCTCCATTTGTAAATTCGGTTTCGGCATCATGGCTCCACGTTCAACGCCTTGAGCGCCTAACCCAACGGAGCAAATGCCCATGAAAACCTTCAAGTTCTCCCGTGTTGCCGCCGCCCTGTTCACCGGCGCACTCGCCCTTGGCGCTGCCTCTGCCAGCTTCGCCGATACCCAGAAAGCCACCGTGGTGCTGGTGCATGGCGCCTTCGCGGACGCCTCCAGCTGGAACGGCGTGATCGCCGGGCTCAAGGCCGAAGGTTATCCGGTGGTTGCTGTGGCCAACCCGCTGCGCAGCGTGAAGACCGACTCTGACTATGTGGCCGATATCGTCGAACACACCCCCGGTCCGGTGATCCTGGTTGGCCATTCCTACGGTGGTTCGGTGATCACTAATGCCGTACACGGCAGCGACAAGGTCAAGGCCCTGGTGTATGTCGCCGCCTTCGCCCCGGAAAAGGGCGAGACCGCCTTTGAACTGTCTGGCCGCTATCCGGGCGGCACCCTGGGGCCGACCCTGGACAAACCGGTGGTGTCCGGGGACGGCGTGACCGACCTGTATATCCAGCAGGACAAGTTCAACAGCCAGTTCGCCGCCGACGTTGCGCCGAAGGACGCACAACTGATGGCTGCCGGTCAGCGTCCGATTACCGAGGCCGCACTGAAGGAACCATCGGGTGATCCGGCGTGGAAAAAACTGCCGTCCTACTTCATATACGGTTCAGCCGACAAAAATATTCCCGAGGCTGCGCTTAAATTCATGGCGGACCGTGCCGGCTCCAAGGAAACCATCGACATCAAAGGCGCCTCCCACGTGGTGATGGTCTCCAACCCCGCGCGAGTGGTGGCAATCATCAACGATGCGGCCAAGGCCAATGCTCAATGAAGTAGGCCCCTCAAGCCCACGGCCTGAAACCCGATGCCGCATTCTGTCTGACAGGATGCGGCGTTTTCATTGGGGCGGGCTCGCACCTATCGATCAAAATGCGAACCGCGCAACTTCAATCGGCGCATCGCACTGTCCAGGTGGGCCCGCGCGCTGGCCGGGTCACCTTCGCGCATCTGTGAGGAGGCCAACTTTGCCACCTGTGGATCGATCGGTTTTAGCACCCCGCCGCAGGCCATGGCCTTGAGTTGTACCTGGGCGGCACGTTCCAGGTAATACAAGTCATCCCAGGCTTCGGCGATGTTGGGCGCGGTTACCATCACGCCGTGGTTTTTGAGGAACAATACGTCGGCGTCGCCCAATTCCGCTGCAATGCGCTGGCCTTCACGGTTGTCCAGGGCCAGGCCGTTGTAGTGCTCATCCACCGCCGTGCGCCCGTAGAACTTCAACGCAGTCTGCCCCAGCCACAGTAGCGGTGGGCCTTGCAGCAGGCACAGCGCAGTGGCATTGGGCATATGGGTATGGAACGCTGCCTTGATGCGTGGCTGCTGCTGGTGCAGTTGGGCGTGGATGTAGAACGCAGTGGCTTCCGGCGTACCGTCGCCATCAATCACGTTGCCGGCGTAATCACACACCAACAGATGCGAAGCGGTGATTTCCTCGAAGGCATAGCCGAACGGGTTGACGAAGAACAACCCGTCATGCCCCGGCACCGTGGCCGAAAAGTGGTTGCAGATGCCTTCTTCCAGGCCATGCAGCGCCGCCAATTGCAGGCAGGCGGCGAGCTCTACCCGGGCTTCGATGGCGGCAACCGTGTCGAGGTTGAAGCGCCCGGCGTGGGGGCCGAGCGAGGAGGGTGTGAACGTGTGGGCCATGGCTTACCACCCCAGGGACTTGAACAGCTCGGGCACGCCGTCGAGGGTTGGCAGGGTTGCGTCCGGCGTGTAGTCGGCGAGCAGTTGCCGGCCGGTGCCACGGTCGATCCACACGCAGCGAAAGCCGATATCCCGCGCGGCGGCGTGGTCCAAATGCGGGCTGGCGCAGATGTGCACCACCTGGTCGAGGCTCACCCCAAGTTGCGCATGGGCATGGTCGAACAAGCGGCGATCCGGCTTGTAGGCTCCCGCCTGCTGCGCGGTGATTACGCGGTCGATATACCCACCCAACTGCGCGACATTGCCGGCAATCACGTCATCGTCGGTATTGGAGACGATGCACAGTTTGTAACCCTGCTGCTTTAACTGCTTGAGCGTGCCCAGCACCTCGGGGAACGGCGGCATGGCACCGATGCTGTCGGTCAGGATCACGGCATCGTCAGGGCTGGCGCTCAGGCCCAGTTCTTTGAGCGCCAACTGCAGACTCAGCCCGGCCAAGGTGCGGAAGCTGCGATGGGGCGGCGTTTGTTCCAGCGCGTGTTCGTGGTGGTCGTAGACGCTGATCAGGGTCTCGCGGTCCACCTGGTGGTCGCCCTTGGCCTCCAGGATCCGGTCGACGGCGGCGCGCAGGCCTTCATCCCATTGGATCAATGTGCCGTAGCAGTCAAAGGTCAGCCAGAGCGGGCGAGGGGAGTGTTCGAGCGGCATGGGGTTCACCTGTTGCGTCGTGAGTGATGGAGACAGCATAGAAAGCGTGGCTGTCAGTTGGAAATTAAATTAACCTCTGCATCACAGTTGAATAGTCGATATGAAGGCCGCCGCCATGTTTGATCTGGAACTGCTGCAAACCCTGGTCTGTGTCGTGGACGAAGGCAGCTTCACTCGCGCCGCCGAGCGGGTGCACCGCACTCAATCCACGGTCAGCCAGCAGATTCGCAAGCTGGAAGAGAGCGTTGGGCACGTGTTGCTGGTGCGTGATCGCTCTGGCCAGCACGTCAGCCCTACCGAACAGGGCGAGTTGCTGACCCATTACGCCCGCCGCCTGTTGAACCTGTCCCTCGAA
Organism: Pseudomonas sp. GW821-FHT09A09; assembly: GCF_059418405.1. Classification (NCBI taxonomy): domain Bacteria; kingdom Pseudomonadati; phylum Pseudomonadota; class Gammaproteobacteria; order Pseudomonadales; family Pseudomonadaceae; genus Pseudomonas; species Pseudomonas sp. GW821-FHT09A09. The sequence goes on along the minus strand of NZ_JBWKPU010000010.1, from coordinate 9,432 downwards.
GCGCGAGATGCGTTGAATACCGAAGCCAAAGTGGTGCCCGTCAGGTTAGGCGTGCCGGAGGACTTCGACGCGACGCGCATGGCCTCGATCCTCTCCGGATTTGTTCGTGCACGCCCGCAAGCGCGACTGGAAACAGTCAGCGGCATGAGTACCGACCTGCGCCGGCAACTGGAAGCGGGCGAGATCGACATTGCCTTGGTCAAGCGCGAAGTCGGCAGCGGCGAGTGCCATGCCAGCTGGCCGGAGCCTCTGGTGTGGGTGTGTGGCGATGGCCAGGATTTGCACGCCGAAACTCTGCCGCTAGCGCTGTTTCCCCAAGGTTGCATCTACCGCCAACGCGCCATTCGCACATTGGACAAGGCGCGACGCAGTTGGCGCGTGGCGTTTGGCAGCCACAGTCTCACGGGTATCCAGGCGGCGGTGACGTCGGGTCTCGGTATCAGCATCCTGCCCGTCAGCGCCGTACTGCCCAGTCATCGGGTGTGTACAGAACTGCCACCTGTGCCGCCGTCGGAACTCGCGCTGATCAGCGCGGGCACGCGACTGAGCGAGACCCACCGGGGGCTGATCAAGTGCCTGAGCGAAGCGGTTTCATCCTCGGCGACATTTAACGGGTAACGCCAATAACGTTTTGATGAAACGTTTAATCAAACGATAAACGGCACACGCAAGCGCTTGCGTAAGGAAATGTAACTGGCATAGAGTCGGCAGCACTCGACAACAAAAATAATAAAACCAGGAGCTCATTCATGAGCCTTGAACCCTTGCTTGAGATGCAGGGCATCAGCAAAACCTTCAACGGTGTGCGGGTGCTCAAGTCAGTCGGCCTGAAGGTCTACCCCGGCGAAATCCACGCCTTGATGGGGGAGAACGGCGCCGGCAAATCCACGCTGATGAAAATCCTTTCCGGCGCCTACCAGGCTGACCCCGGTGGTCAGATCCGCATCGACGGCCAGCCCGTCGCCACCTTCGACCCCGCCAGCGCCAAGACCCACGGCATCGCCGTCATCTACCAGGAACTGAGCCTGTGCCCCAACCTCAGCGTGGCCGAGAATATCTACCTGGGCCGTGAACTGCGCCGTGGCTGGACCATCGACCGCAAAGGCATGCAGGCCGGTTGCGTAGAGGTGCTGCAACGCCTGGGCGCCGAGTTCAAACCGTCGACGCCGGTCAGCAGCCTGTCGATCGCCGAACGCCAGTTGGTGGAAATCGCCCGTGCCTTGCATGGCAACGCCAGGATCCTGGTGATGGACGAACCCACCACGCCGCTGTCCTCCCGCGAGACCGACCGCCTGTTTGCGCTGATCAAGCAACTGCGCAGCCAGGGCCTGGCGATCATCTATATCAGCCATCGCATGGCCGAAATCTATGAGTTGTCCGACCGCGTTTCGGTGCTGCGTGACGGCCAGTACATTGGCGAGTTGACCCGCGACGCGCTGTCGGCCGAGGTGCTGGTGAAAATGATGGTGGGGCGCGACCTGTCAGGTTTCTACAAGAAGGAACACGCCGCCTACAACCCCGGAGACGTGGTGATGCGCGTGCGCGACATGGCCGACGGCAAGCGCGTGCGCCACTGCAGTTTTGACCTGCACGCCGGTGAAGTGCTGGGCATCGCTGGTTTGGTCGGGGCAGGGCGCACCGAGCTGGCGCGGCTGATCTTCGCCGCCGACCCACGCACCAGCGGCACCCTGGAAGTGGTGGGCAAGACCGTCACCCAACTGCGCACCCCGGCCGACGCAATCCGCGCAGGCGTGGTGTACCTCACCGAGGACCGCAAGGCCCAGGGCCTGTTCCTCGACATGAGCGTGGCCGACAACATCAACGTCTGCGCCTGTGTGCCGGATGCCCATGCCGGTGGCGTGCTCGACCGCCAGCACGCGGCGCAGCGCTCCAGGGATGCGATCCAGTCACTGTCGATTCGTGTGGCGTCGGGCAAGGTCAACGTCGGCGCCTTGTCGGGCGGCAATCAGCAAAAGGTGCTGTTGGCGCGCTTGCTGGAGGTCAAGCCTCACGTGTTGATCCTCGACGAGCCCACCCGTGGCGTGGACATCGGCTCCAAGTCCGAGATCTACCGCATCATCAATCAACTGGCGCTGGCCGGCGTGGGCATCGTGGTGATCTCCAGCGAGCTGCCGGAAATCATCGGCACCTGCGACCGCGTGCTGGTGATGCGCGAAGGCCAGTTGGTGGCCGAAGTCGGCGGGGCATCGGGCCACGCCATTTCCCAGGAACGCATTATTGACCTCGCCACCGGTGGCGATCAGGTGGTTGCCCATGGCTGAGTTGAACATTGCTCCAACAGGTAAGGCAGAGCGCGCACGTGAACTGATGCGCACGGTGGGCATGTTGCCGGTGCTGGTCCTGTTGCTGGTGGGGTTCGCCCTGGCCAGCGAGAACTTCATGACCGTGCAGAACCTGTCGATCATCACCCAGCAGGCCTCGGTCAATGTGGTGCTGGCGGCGGGCATGACCTTTGTGATCCTCACGGCAGGTATCGACTTGTCTGTCGGTGCGATCCTGGCGGCGTCCGCTGTGGTGGCGCTGCAGGTATCGCTGTCGCCGCAGTTCGGCATGTTCGGGATTGCTGCGGGTATCGGCTTCGGCCTGTTGCTGGGCCTGGTCAATGGCGGACTGATCGCGTTCATGCGCCTGCCGCCGTTCATTGTCACCCTCGGCGCGCTGACCGCCATGCGCGGCCTTGCGCGCCTGCTGGCCGACGACAAAACCGTGTTCAACCCCGACCTGCCGTTTGCCTTTATTGGCAACGACTCGATCCTCGGCGTGCCGTGGCTGGTGGTCATCGCTGTGGCCGTGGTGGTGCTGTCGTGGTTCATCCTGCGCCGTACCGTGATGGGTGTGCAGATCTACTCGGTGGGTGGTAACCCGGAAGCGGCGCGGCTGTCGGGGATCAAAGTGTGGAAAGTGCTGCTGTTCGTCTACGCCATGTCCGGCGCCCTGGCCGGGCTGGGCGCGGTGATGAGCGCCTCGCGCCTGTTCGCCGCCAACGGCCTGCAATTGGGCCAGTCCTATGAGCTGGATGCAATTGCTGCGGTCATCCTGGGCGGCACCAGTTTTACCGGTGGCGTCGGCACCATCGGCGGCACGCTGATCGGTGCCCTGATCATCGCGGTGCTCACCAACGGCCTGGTGCTGCTGGGGGTGTCGGACATCTGGCAGTACATCATCAAGGGCATCGTGATCATTGGCGCGGTGGCGCTGGATCGCTATCGCCAGTCCGGTGCGCGGACCTGAATCGACTCCCCTAACAATCACAAGAGAGACCGGTATGAACCTAAAACGCATCTTTCCCGTTGTCGCCTTGGCTGCCCTGATGTCCCAGGCCGTAGACGCCCGCGAACTCAAGGCCCTGGGTATCAGTATGGGCTCGCTGGGCAACCCGTATTTCGTAACCCTGGCCGATGGCGCAACCGCACGAGCCAAGGAGCTGAACCCCAACGTCAAGGTCACCTCGGTGTCGGCGGACTATGACCTGAGCAAGCAGTTCTCGCAGATCGACAACTTCATTTCGTCCAAGGTTGATCTGATCCTGCTCAACGCGGTGGACCCGTCGGCCATGGCGTCGGCGATCAAGAAAGCCCGTGACGCGGGGATTGTGGTGGTGGCGGTGGACGTGGACGCCAAGGGCGTGAACGCCACGGTGCAGACCGACAACGTCGAAGCCGGCAAGTTGGCCTGCCAGTTCCTGGTGGACAAGCTCTCGGGCAAGGGCAACGTGATCATCCAGAACGGCCCGCAAGTCACCGCCGTGACCGACCGCGTGAAAGGTTGCAAAGCCGCCCTGGCCAGTGCGCCAGATATCAAGGTGCTGTCCGATGACCAGGACGGCAAAGGCTCCCGCGAAGGCGGCCTGAACGTGATGCAGGGTTACCTCACGCGCTTCCCGAAAATCGACGGCTTGTTCGCGATCAACGACCCGCAAGCCATCGGCAGTGACCTGGCGGCCAAACAGCTTAAACGCAGCGGCATCCTCATCACCTCGGTGGACGGTGCGCCGGACATTGAAAACGCGCTGAAGACCCAAACGCAGATTCAGGCCTCCGCCAGCCAGGACCCGTGGGCCATGGCGCAGACCGCCGTGAACGTAGGCAATGACATTCTGAATGACAAGGCGCCGGCCGAAGCGGTTACCCTACTCACGCCAAAACTGATCACCCGCGACAACGTCGGTACGTACAGCGGCTGGTCGAGTAAACATTGATTCACTGAGCGGGGTAGCAGCGTCGTGGTCACCATGGATGACGTGGCAAGCAGGGCGGGGGTGTCGACGTCGACGGTGTCCCATGTGTTGAACGGCACCCGCAAAGTCAGCCCGGCCACCGTGCAGGCGGTCCAGCGCGCGATCCAGGAACTGGGTTACATCCCCAACACCCTGGCGCGCTCGCTGGCCCGTTCAAGCACCAGCACGATTGGCGTGGCGATCTCGGCGCTGTCCAACCATTACTTCAGCGAAACCGTGCATGCGATCGAAACCGAATGCGCGCGGCACGGTTACATGATGTTGTTTGTCGACCCCCACGACGACCCGGAGCAGGAGCTACGGGTGGTCACGGCGCTGCATCATCGGCGGGTCGACGGGATCTTGCTGGCACCGTCGACCGGTTCCCGGGCCTTGGAATACTTGCAGGCCAACGAGGTGCCGACGGTGCTGGTGGACCGCATGATGAGCGAGCAGTTTGATCAGATCGGCGTGGAGAACACCGAGTCCACCCAAGCGCTGGTCAGCCATCTGATTGAACACGGCCATCGACGCATCGGCTTCATTGCCGGGCGTGCTGGGCTGGGCACCACCGATGAACGCGTGGCCGGCTACCGCCAAGCCTTGCACGCGGCCGGCCTGGCGTTTGATCCGCAGTTGCTGGTCAACGGCGGCTCCAGCAGCGAGCCGGCTCGGGCCGCCACCGCACACTTGCTGGCCCTGGAGGCACCGCCCACGGCGATCATGGCCGGCAACAACCTGATGACCCTCGGTGCGATGCACGCTTTGCGGGATGCGCACATCGAGGTACCAGGGCAAATGGCCCTGGTGGGCTTCGACGATTTTGACTGGGCGGATTTCTTCGTGCCGCGCCTGACGCTGATTGCCCAGCCGGTGCAGGCCCTGGGCACCCGCGCGGTGCATCTGCTGCTGCAACGCATGGCCTCACCCGACGCGCCGACCCAGAGCCTGCGCCTGGCACCGACCCTGCAACTGAGGCATTCATGTGGCTGTACTGGATTGGAATGATACGCGTATGAGCACACCCGTTTCCCTCGGCATAGACCTCGGCACCTCGGAACTCAAGGCTATTTTGATGGACCTTGATGGCCGCGTATTGGCCCATGCCGGCGCGCGCCTGAGCGTGTCGCGGCGCCACAGCGGCTGGTCCGAGCAAGATCCGGAGGATTGGTGGCAAGCGTGCCTGCTGGCCCTGGAGCAACTGCGTGCCCATGCAGCGTTTGCTCGCGTGGCCTGCATCGGCCTGTCGGGCCAGATGCATGGTGCGGTGTTGCTGGGGGACGATAACCGGGTGTTGTACCCGGCAATTTTGTGGGACGACGCCCGCGCCGTGGCCGAGGCCGAACAACTGGGCCCGGGCTTTGCCGATGTCACCGGTAGCCTGCCCATGGCCGGGCTGACGGCGCCGAAACTGCTGTGGCTGCAACGGCATGAGCCGCAGCTGTTCGCGGCGATTGACTGCGTGCTGTCGCCTAAGGACTACTTGCGTTTGCGCCTGACGGGCGAGCGGATCAGCGAGATGTCCGATGCGGCGGGCACGTTATGGCTGGACGTGGCGAACCGCCAATGGTTCTCCCCCATGGTGCGAGCGACGGGCCTGGCCCCGGAGCAGATGCCACGGTTGATCGAAGGCGGTGCTGCGAGTGCGCAATTGACTGCCCCCGAGCTGGGGTTGTCGACGCAGGTGGTGATTGCAGGCGGTGGCGGCGACAACCCAGTGGCCGCCGTCGGCATCGGTGCGATCAATGCCGGCGATGGTTTCATCACCCTGGGCACCAGCGCGGCGATTGTTGCGATCACCGATCATGCGGCCGGTAACCCGTCGAGTGCCGTGCACAGTTTTTGCCATGCGCTGCCAGACCGCTGGTACACCATGGGCGCGATGCTGGCGGGTGCCAGTTGCTTGCGCTGGGTAACACGGTTGACCGGCATGCCCGATGAACAGGCGCTGCTGGTACAGGTCCAGGCGCAACTGCCAATGGGCCAAGCGGTGCCTGCGTCCACGCCACTGTTTTTGCCTTACCTTGCGGGGGAGCGCACGCCGCACAATGATCCTTTGTTGCGTGGCGGGTTCATGAACCTGGGCCATGACTGCACGCCCGCGATGCTGGGTTATGCGGTGATGGAGGGGGTGGGGTTTGGTTTACTGGATGCGTTGCGCGCGGTGCAATCGGCAGGGGCCGACGTCCGCGCTTGCGCCCTGGTGGGCGGCGGCGCACGCAGTGAATATTGGGCGCAATTGCTGGCCAATATCCTGCAGCGGGAGATCTTCACCCTGCACGGCAGTGAACTGAGCGCGTGCATCGGTGCGGCGAAACTGGGCTTCCTGGCCATCGGGCAGGGCGCGGATCTGTTGCAAGCGGGAATGCCCGTGAAGGCGCGGTACGTGCCGGATACTGCGCAATACGCAGTGTTGTCGGCCCGCTACCACCAGTTCCAAGGCTTGCTCGCCGCCGCCAAAACACTGCACGAATAAACCACACAGACCAAACTGTAGGAGCCGGCTTGCCGGCGATAGCGTCAGATCAGCCACCCAATGAGTCGGCTGGACCACCGCCATCGCCGGCAAGCCAGCTCCTACAGAGTTTTAATTGAGCCGTTCACGCACCGAACTGTAGGAGCTGGCTTGCCAGCGATGGCGGAATGTCTGTCAGCGAAGATGCAAGCGGACCCACCGCAATCGCCGGCCAACCGGTGGTGGTTTTAGCGGGCCAGCTCACGCAATACCGTCAGCAGCGGTGTGCTGCCTTTGATCACATGTTCATGCTCGAAACAGATCCAGCCTTCGTTGAAACCGTCCACCATGCGCATGCGTGGCAACGGGTTTTGCGCGCCTTGCGAGCGCAGCAGGGTTTCCCAGGTATCACGCTCAACCACTTCAGCGCGTACGTCACGGTCGAGTATCTGCGCCAGCGTTTGGGCAATATCGTTGGGGCTGACCCATTGCCCCTCCAATTCCACCACTCGCTTCCCGGACCAGTCCTGCTGCAGCAGTTGCGCCGCGAGTACACCGATATCCGCCGTGGCAATCATCGGCACGGCCTTGTCCAAGGGTTGCAGGAAGCTGTGGATCATCCCGGTTTCACGGGCCGTGATCACATCGTAAGCCGCGTTTTCCATGAACCAGCCCGGGCGCAGGAAGGTCACCGGCAGGTCTAGCGCACCGAGCGCCTGCTCCATCAACGTGCGCTGGGTCAGCAGGTTGACCTGCTCGGCCTGGGCGCCAATGGTGGACAAGCACAGCACCTTCTTCGGCGCAGCGGCCTGCAATGCCTGGCTCACGGCGGCGATCACCGCACGGGCTTCCGGGAAGCCGGGCAGCGGGTCAAACCCTGGTGGCGGCAGGATGAACACACCGGTCGCGCCTTTGAAGGCGGCGCTCAGTGCCTGGGCATCTTCCATCCGGGCAAATGCCACTTCACAACCCAGATCCGCCCAATAAGCCGCCTTGGCCTCATCGCGAATCACTGCGCGAACGAGTTGGCCCGCCTTGAGGAGATTGCGTGCCAGGGCGCCGCCGACTTTGCCTGTAATGCCGGTAATCACGTACATGAGCTTTACACCTGTGGTTCCAATGAGTGGAGCCCAGCATAAAGACCGTCGACTGTTGACAGAATAGCGATCCAGTCACTGCGCAAGTGACTCAAAATCATCAATGCGCCAGCGGGGGCAAACGTCGTTTCACCGGGGTCTTCTTGACGATGGCCGTGTTGGTTTCGGCGTAGTGGTTGAGGCGGTCGAGCAGGGTGTCCAGTTGCTCCATGGTGCGCACGTGCAGGCGCGCGATGAAGCAGTCGTCGCCGGTGACCTTGTCGCACTCGGTGAACTCCGGGATCGCCTGGATCTGGCGTTCCACCTCCTGCAATTGGCCGGGCAGTGGGCGGATGCGCACGATGGCCTGCAGCAGGTAACCGAAGTGCTTGGGGTCGATGTCGACCGTGTAGTGGGTCAGTACGCCGCGTTCTTCAAGGCGGCGCAGGCGTTCCCCGACGCTGGGCGAAGACAGCCCGGTAATGCCGGCCAAGGCCTTGAGGGATAATCGCGAATCGTCCATCAGGGCGGCGATCAGTTGCTGGTCGATGGTGTCAAGCATGGTGCCCGCCTAATAAGAAAAGGTGAATCGAAGGGTTTGCCTTTTTTAGTCGCTGGAGGCGCTGCTGAGCAGATTGCCATAATTGAGCCTCACTTGAGGAGCTTCCATCGTGGACACATCTATCCGTCGCGGTTCGTGGGAAATGATCGCCGCCATGCTGATCTCCGGCACCATTGGTTGGTTTGTGCTGGTGTCGGGCGTGTCGGTAATTGAAGTGGTGTTCTGGCGCTGCGTGATCGGCGGGCTGACGCTGCTGCTGGTGTGCGCCGTGCTCGGTTACCTGCGCCTGGACCTGCTCAGTTGGGTCAAGGTCGGGCTGGCGGTGCTCAGTGGCGTGGCCATTGTGGGCAATTGGTTGCTGCTGTTCGAGTCCTACTCCCATGCGTCCATCGCCATCAGTACGGCGGTGTACAACGTGCAGCCGTTCATGTTGGTGCTGCTGGCGGCGGTGTTTCTCGGTGAAAAGATCACCGTGTTGAAGCTGGCGTGGTTGAGCGTGGCGTTCCTCGGCATGCTGGCGATCGTGACCGCCCATGGCGAGCAGCAGAGTGGCGGAGATTATCTGGCGGGGATCGCGCTGGCGTTGGGCGCGGCGTTTTTGTACGCGATTGCCGCGTTGATCATCAAGCGTTTGAAGGAGGTGCCGCCGCATTTGATGGCGTTGATCCAGGTGGCAACCGGGGCCGTGCTGCTCGCCCCCTTGGTGCCCTGGAACAGCCTGCCGGCTGCCCCCGATGCCTGGGCGGCGATGGTCACCCTGGGAATGGTGCACACCGGCTTGATGTATGTGTTGCTCTACGGCGCGATCCAGAAACTGCCGACGGCGTTGACCGGAGCCCTGTCGTTCATCTACCCGATAGCGGCAATTTTTGTCGACTGGTTTGCCTTCGGGCACCGCCTGGGCTGGCTGCAATGGCTGGGTGTGGCGGCAATTCTCTTCGCCGCCGCCGGCCTGCAACGTGGTTGGACCTGGAGCCTTGCGGTAAAAAGTCTCACCCCCTACAAACCCCAATAACCTCTGTAGTGGGGGGGGGTGGGGGGGGGGGGGGGGGGGGGGGGGGGGGGGGGGGGGGGGGGGGGGGGGGGGGGGGGGGGGGGGGGG
>NZ_JBWKPU010000009.1:0-215732 GCF_059418405.1 Pseudomonas sp. GW821-FHT09A09 | reverse complement strand
CGATAGCGGTGTGTCAGTTGAAGCATATCTCACTGATGCACCGCTATCGCAGGCAAGCCAGCTCCCACAGAAAAGCCCATTTGATTTTGCTCAATCGAAAAAAATGCCCCGCATCTTTCGAGGCGGGGCATTTTTTATGGGGCTTTGAAAATCAGCGGTTGCGGGTCAGCAGCGCTGGCTTTTCACCACGAGGACGGCCCGGCAGTTGATCCAACTGCTCAGGTGTCGGGAAGCGGTCTGCTTTCGACTCCTTGTGGATGATCTTCGGTGCCGGGCCGCCGCGTGGGTTCTGCACGGCTGGCTCGGACGAACGCGATTGGTCGTCACGGGACGGGCGGCGGTTGCGCGAGTCTTCGCGACGGGCCTGGCCGTCACGCGGTGCACCGTTGCGTGGGCCGTTGCGTTTACCTGGCGGGGTACCGGTGGTGCCGCCGCTGCTGTTGCGCGGACCGTTCTGACGGCCACCTTGTGGCTGACCGCCACGTGGCGCGCCTGCACCCGCACCTTGTGCCGGGGCACCTGGGCGGCGGCCACGGCCTTGGGCTGGCTTGGCCTGGGGCACATAATCGACGCGGTTACCGAAGTTATCCACGTCGTCGTCCAGGAACTCGTCCGGGGCGCGGTCGGCTGCGGCGCGTGGCGGTTGGCTCGGCTGGCGCTGTTCGCGGGCCGGGGTGCCTTCACGTGGTTTTTGCTCACGGGCCGGGCGTTCGCCACGGCTGCTGGAGGCGGATTTCTCCTTGCCCTTGTCTTTGCCCTTGTCGCGACGACCACCGCCACCACCGCCGCCGTTCGGGCCATCGCCCTTCGGACCGCGTGGGTTGCGCGGGTTGCGCACGTCCGGACGTTCGCGCGCTTCTGGCTTTTCGGCCTCCACGGCGCTGGCATCGAAGCCCATCAGGTCGCCGTCGGCGATTTTCTGCTTGGTCATGCGCTCGATGCTTTTCAGCAGTTTTTCTTCGTCCGGTGCAACCAGGGAGATGGCTTCACCCGAACGACCGGCACGGCCGGTACGGCCGATACGGTGCACGTAGTCTTCATCGACGTTTGGCAGCTCGAAGTTGACCACGTGTGGCAATTGGTCGATATCCAGGCCGCGGGCGGCGATATCGGTGGCGACCAGGATGCGCACGGTGCCGGCCTTGAAATCAGCCAGGGCCTTGGTGCGTGCGTTCTGGCTCTTGTTGCCGTGGATGGCGACGGCGGTGAGGCCGTGCTTGTCCAGGTACTCGGCCAGGCGGTTGGCGCCGTGCTTGGTGCGGGTGAACACCAGCACCTGTTCCCAGGCGCCTGCGGTGATCAGGTGAGCCAGCAGCGCACGCTTGTGGCTGGCGGCCAGGCGGAACACGCGTTGCTCGATGCGCTCGACCGTGGTGTTCGGCGGCGTGACTTCGATGCGTTCCGGGTTGTGCAGCAGCTTGCCAGCCAGGGCGGTGATGTCCTGGGAGAACGTGGCCGAGAACAGCAGGTTCTGGCGTTTGGCCGGCAGGCGGGCGAGGACCTTTTTCACGTCATGGACAAAGCCCATGTCGAGCATGCGGTCGGCTTCGTCCAGCACGAGGATTTCCACGTGGGACAGGTCGACGCTGCCTTGGCCGCACAGGTCGAGCAGGCGGCCAGGGCAGGCCACCAGCACGTCAACACCGCGGGACATGGCCTGAACCTGCGGGTTCATGCCGACGCCGCCGAAGATGCAGGCGCTGACGAACTTCAGGTCGCGGGCATACAGCTTGAAGCTGTCGTGCACCTGAGCGGCGAGTTCGCGGGTGGGGGTCAGGACCAGTACGCGCGGTTGGCGCGGGCCGTGACGCTGGGATTTGTCCGGGTGACCATTGGGAAACAACCGCTCCAGGATCGGGAGGGCGAAGCCGCCGGTTTTACCAGTACCTGTCTGAGCCGCAACCATCAGGTCGCGACCTTGCAACACGGCGGGAATGGCCCGCTGTTGCACCGGAGTAGGCTCGGTATAGCCCGCTGCCTCGATGGCGCGGACTAAAGCCTCGGAGAGACCGAGGGAAGCAAAGGACATGAGTAATCCTGTTTTAGTTAGGGCTTGGCCCAGAGGGATAATCTTGCCGGGCGTGAATGACGCTTAGGGGAGCGTTATCCCGTCCGGTCCTGCTGCGTCTGGCGGGCACTCCACCGGCTCGCGCGGGCTGAAAGCTGCGCAGTAGCGGGGTTGGGTGCCTTTTTCAAGACCTCAGCGGCCGGGCGTAAGCCTGGCGGAAAGGCCGGAGTATAACAGAGCAATCACGGTGCGCTGCTTTCCTGCTGCTCAACGGTGTGTTCGGGGGCGGGTATCGAAGCCGTTGGAGTGGGGCTACCGCCGTATTTTTCGCTCAAGGCGGCGTAGGCGGGCTCTTGTTTGAAGCGTTTGAGCTCGGCAGCAAAGCGTTGCACCAGCAGGTCCATGCCCGCGCCACGGCGTACTGCCAGGAATTGCTGCTGGCGGCTGACCACCATGGGCGCCTGGCTGACCTTGCCCTCCAGGCCCAGGGCCTTGATCACATGCTGACCCACGCGGCGGTCGGTGATCACCAGATCAATGCGGCCCAGGGACAACTTGCCGAAGTTGGCCTCGTGGCTGGGAGCCGGCTCGTGATTGAACAGGGTGGATTCCCTGAACGCCTCGCTATAGAGGTAGCCCGGTGAGGTGCCGACCGTGAGGCCGCGCAGGTCATCAAGGGTTTCGGCGGGGTGAGGGCGCTCGTTGGCGTAGTACAGCGCGAACTCGACTTCCGACAATGGCTCGCTGGGGTAAAGCAGCAGGGCATCGCGGTCGTGGCTGTGGAAAATATCCAGCGCGCCATCGGCGTGGCCCTGGTCGAGCATCGCCAGGCAGCGTTTCCAGGGCAGGAACTGCCATTCCACATCGACCCCCAGACGCTGGAACACGATCACCGTGGTTTCGTAGTCCAGCCCGCGCATGGTGCCGTTGTCGTCGTAGACGTAAGGCGCCCAGGGCTCGGTGACAATGCGCAGTTTTTCGCCATAAGCGGCAAAGCTCAGGCAAGTGAAAAGCGCAGCGGTCAACAGCTTGAGAAGAACGGGCATGCCCTGAGGTTACGACGCTCCTGCCTTAAAGAGAAGCTCTGGCACACGCATTGGCGGGTAGTCTTATTTGGCCGGTGCGTCCATCAGATGCTCGTGGATGGCATTGCGCCGCTCGCCCAGAATCAGGCGCACCACCGGGTTGGCGAACCAGTGCTCCAGTTGGTGTGCGTCAATCGGCCGCTGCTGGCGCTCTTCCTGGTTTTGTCGCGCTTTGTCCCACCAAACCGGGCCACACGCCTGGTCGAATTCATTCTCGTGTTCGTAGCAACCGTAGAGGATTTCGCGGATGAACTGCTGCTGGTGCTTGGGCAAAAGCAACGTGATCATCTTGTACATCAGGCGCTGCAGGCGTGGTGGACGTGGCAGGTGCGAGGACACCTGGCGGGTGTCGGCCATCGCCAGTTCGCTGGTAGGGTCGGCCGCGTGCTTGGCGATCCACGCCTTGACCTTGGCGCGAAACAGCTGCTTGCGGCTCCAGTAGTGGTGGATCAGGTCCGGGCACTCGCGCACGTTGACGGTACGGTAGGCGGCGATGGACAAGCAGAACTCTTCCAGGGTGTAGGCGCCCTGGGCATGGGGGAACAGCTCGTCCATCAACTCGATCGAGCGGTCGAGGATGTGTGCGTCCTGCTGCGTCAGGCCCATGACGCCGGAGTTGAGGGTCATCATGTCATCGTCGGCCACGCCCATGTCCAGCAAACGCTGGTGCAAGGCGGTATAGAGGATGCTTTCGTGGTTGTCGCCGTACTTGGTGTAAAAGGCGTTGCACAACAGGGTGCCGGGCTGCACGCGCTCGAACAGGGCCATGGGCGAGTGATGGAAGAAGGTGTCGGTGTCGATCAACAGCGCGACCGGTGATTCTTCCAGCACTTGGCGCAACACCACGTGCTTGGTGCGGAAGTGGTAGCCGTGGGGCTCGCTCCAACGTTTGCGCGTGGCCTCGTCCAGTGGGCGTACGCGCACGGGCAGCAGGCGATAGGGCTCGGGGTTGTCGCTGAATACCTGGATATCAAGGGCCGCGTCCGGGGTTTCCTGCAGAAAGGCCAATGCGCTGGCGATGCTGAAGACCGCTTCCTGGTGGTAGGTCTCGGAACCGAAGACCAGGTAGACCAATTGCGGGCGGGAAGTCGAAGGCGCTGTGTTCATGGACTGCAGGGTTCCGTGGGCATTTAAAACGACAAAGGCCCTCGTCGAAACGAGGGCCTTGGTACAGCCAGACAACCCTTAGCGTGGCAGCTTGAGGTTGTTCCAGATGGCAAGGCTGGGTTCAGCCTGGTTCAGGGTATAGAAGTGCAACCCTGGCGCGCCACCTTGTAACAAACGTTCACACATTTCGGTGATGACCTGTTCGCCGAACGCCTGGATGCTCTTGACGTCGTCGCCGTAGGCCTCCAGTTGCTTGCGCACCCAGCGTGGGATTTCAGCGCCGCAGGCGTCGGAGAAGCGCGCCAGCTTGCTGTAGTTGGTGATCGGCATGATGCCCGGCACGATCGGGATGTTGACGCCCATGGCCCGTACACGCTCGACGAAATAGAAGTAGCTGTCGGCGTTGAAAAAGTACTGGGTGATGGCGCTGTCGGCGCCGGCGTTGGCCTTGCGTACGAAATTGTGCAGATCGTCTTCGAAATTGCGCGCCTGGGGGTGCATTTCCGGATAAGCCGCGACTTCGATGTGGAAGTGATCGCCGCTTTCTTCGCGGATGAAGCTCACCAGGTCATTGGCATAGCGCAGCTCGCCGCTGGCCATACCCATACCGGACGGCAGGTCGCCACGCAGGGCAACGATGCGCTTGATGCCGGCTTGCTTGTATTGAGTCAGCAGGCCGCGCAGGTCGGCTTTGCTGTCGCCCACGCACGACAAGTGCGGAGCGGCGGGAACTTTGACTTGGCTTTCCAGCTGCAGCACGGTGTTGATCGTACGGTCACGGGTCGAGCCGCCGGCGCCGTAGGTGCAGGAAAAGAAGTCGGGGTTGTAGCTGGCCAACTGAGTGGCAGTCGCCATCAGTTTTTCATGCCCAGCATCGGTCTTGGTCGGGAAGAACTCGAAGCTGTAGCGACGGTCTTGGGACATGGTCGTATCCTTGGAAACTCAAAGGCCTGTAAGACGTGCGCAATCCCTGTAGGAGCTGGCTTGCCGGCGATGCAGGCACCTCGGTGGCGCAGCAAAACCGAGTTGAAGCCATCGCCGGCAAGCCAGCTCCTACAAGAGCCCGCCTCCAGAAGGAGGCGGGCAGCAGGCAAATCAGTAGCGGTAAGCGTGAGGCTTGAACGGACCTTCAACGGTCACGCCGATGTAGTCGGCCTGGGTCTTGGTCAGTTGGGTTACCACGCCGCCGAAGCCGCGGACCATTTCCAGGGCCACTTCTTCGTCGAGTTTCTTCGGCAGTACTTCCACGGTCAGGCGCTCGGCTTTCTGGGCAGGCGACAGGTCGGCGTATTTCTGGCCGAACAGGAAGATCTGGGCCAGCACCTGGTTGGCGAACGAGCCGTCCATGATGCGGCTTGGGTGGCCAGTGGCGTTGCCCAGGTTAACCAGACGGCCTTCAGCCAGCAGGATCAGGTAGTCGTCGTTCTGCGGGTCGAAATCGCCAGCGCCGGTACGGTGAACCTTGTGTACCTGTGGCTTCACTTCTTCCCATGCCCAGTTCTTGCGCATGAAAGCGGTGTCGATTTCGTTGTCGAAGTGGCCGATGTTGCAGACAACAGCACGCTTCTTCAGGGCTTTGAGCATGTTCGCGTCGCAAACATTCACGTTACCGGTGGTGGTCACGATCAGGTCGATCTTGCCCAGCAGGGCCTTGTCGATGCTCGCTTCGGTGCCGTCGTTCTGGCCATTGATGAACGGCGAAACCACTTCGAAACCGTCCATGCAGGCTTGCATGGCGCAGATCGGGTCAACTTCGGAAACTTTAACGATCATGCCTTCCTGACGCAGAGACTGGGACGAACCCTTGCCCACGTCACCGTAGCCGATCACCAGGGCTTGCTTGCCCGACAGCAGGTGGTCGGTGCCGCGCTTGATGGCATCGTTCAGGCTGTGACGGCAGCCGTACTTGTTGTCGTTCTTGCTCTTGGTCACCGAGTCGTTGACGTTGATGGCCGGGATTTTCAGCTCGCCCTTGGCCAGCATGTCCAGCAGGCGGTGAACGCCAGTGGTGGTCTCTTCGGTCACACCGTGGACGCGGTCCAGAATCTGTGGGTACTTCTTGTGCAGCAGCTCGGTCAGGTCGCCGCCGTCGTCGAGGATCATGTTGGCGTCCCATGGCTTGCCATCTTTGAGGATGGTTTGCTCCAGGCACCACTCGTACTCTTCTTCGGTCTCGCCTTTCCAGGCGAATACCGCGATACCGGCAGCAGCAATGGCGGCGGCGGCCTGGTCTTGAGTCGAGAAGATGTTGCAGGACGACCAACGCACTTCGGCACCCAGGGCAACCAGGGTTTCGATCAGCACGGCAGTCTGGATGGTCATGTGGATGCAGCCGAGGATCTTGGCGCCTTTGAGCGGCTGCTCAGCGGCGTACTTGCGACGCAGGCCCATCAGGGCTGGCATTTCGGATTCGGCGATGAAGGTTTCGCGACGGCCCCAGGCAGCGAGGGACATGTCGGCGACCTTGTAGTCGTTGAAATCTGCAGGCGTGTTTACTGCGCTCATGAAGAGCCTCCATTCGTAGTGTGCGAATGGGCGCCGTTGTGCGTTTAGTATCCAGCTGGCTAAGCAGGCCGGACAACGCCCCATCCGAGCCTGACAGGTTGAACCTGCTGCAGCGCCCCTCGGACAGGTGGCGGGAGAACGGTATCAACTGAAGATGACCGTTTTGAAGCGGGGGCGATTATAGCCGTCTGGTTACGCGTTCTAAAAGCCTTTCCGTCGGCCATATGAAGATCGCACATGGGGTTGATAGACAATGGCTCATAGAGCTCGGGCGCGGGCTCTGCCATGATGTGCCCCATCATTCGGCAAGACGCTTTGGAGTGACCATGAACTTCCACACCCGCAAATGGGTAAAACCCGAAGACCTCAACCCCAACGGCACCCTGTTCGGTGGCAGCCTGCTGCGCTGGATTGACGAAGAAGCGGCCATTTACGCGATTGTCCAGTTGGGCAACCAGCGTGTGGTGACCAAGTACATCTCCGAAATCAACTTTGTCAGCGCTTCGCGCCAGGGCGACATCATCGAGTTGGGTATTACGGCCACCGAGTTCGGCCGCACCTCCATCACCCTGACCTGCGAAGTACGCAACAAGATCACCCGCAAAAGCATCCTGACCGTGGAAAAAATGGTTTTCGTCAACCTCGGTGAAGACGGCCTGCCAGCACCGCATGGCCGTACCGAGATCAAGTACGTGAAGGACCAGTTCCAGGACGAATAACCCCAACGACGGTTTGATTTGCTTTACCAAATCATTCCGCCTGGATCTTTCTCAGGCTCTCTCATCACACAGGACCACAACCTGTAGCGAGAGCCTGTGTATGAAAGTGTCCAACTCCCCTGTCCAAATCCGCCCCCCGTTGCCTCAAACCGTCGACCAGGACGTCAAGACGCCTCTGGTCAAAGATGTAGGGCCGCGCAAGTTGAGCCTCTATCGTTATAGAGATGGGCGAGTGCAGGTGAGCGTGTCTCCGTCGCCGCCCAGCCACTTGGTGCCCAGCGGTGGTGGCGCCAAGGGCATTGCGTTTCCGGGGATGGTGCAGGCGCTGGAGGATGGCAAGAAACTGCAAGGCATGAAGGTGATTTCCGGCTCATCCGCCGGCGCGATTTCCGCGACCTTGCTGGCCAGCGGCATGGGCGCCAAGGCGTTCGGCGAGCTGTCGAACAGCATCGACCTGCCAAGCCTGCTCAATAGCAACGATCCGGTGACCGCTTGGTTGCAAGGCGTCAGCACCCACCTCGGCAAGCTCGCCGGTCGCTTGCCTGGGCCTGCCGGCAACATCTCCCAATTGCTGCTGACGTTGCTGCCGCGCCTGCGAACCGAGGCCTCCCCCCTGGAAGAGATGATGCGCAGCGAGTCTCGCAAATCGATCCTGGTGCATATTGCCGAAATGCCAAGGGCTGCTCGGCCCGCTGAAGTCATGAAGATCGCCGACAGGCTGAGCGCCGGTGATGCGCCGACCTTTCGCGACCTTGAAGTGTTAAGCCGTCATATTCCGGCGATCAAGCAACTCAATATCACCGGCACCGGCATGTTCGACGGTCGTCCGCAATTGGTGGTGTTCAATGCCAACCTCACACCGGACATGGATATCGCCCGCGCCGCGCGCATTTCAGGCTCGCTGCCGGTGGTGTTCAAGAGCCCTCAAGAACAAGGCCATGGGTTTCAGGAAGCGGCTGAAGTTACTGCGTTCCAGGACGGTGGCTTGCTGGCCAACACGCCCGCGCCCGGCGTGGTCGGCTCGTCGCTGTCGCTGGGCCCGTTGAGCAAGCCTGAGTCGCTGGTCGTCAAGTTTGAGTCCGAAGAGGCAGCGCCGAAAAAAAGCGGCGGGTTTATCAGCCACATCGTCGATAAAGTGACCGGCACCCCACATGCCGCTGCTGGGGCTTATCAAACAGAACGGCTCAAGGCCTATAGCGACCAGACGGTGACATTGCCGCTGCACACGGACAAAGGCGATTTTCGCGGCCTGCTCAACGGCACCGTCAACTTCACCATGACCCCCGAACAGAAACAGCACCTGCAGGCGAAGGCTCATCAGGCAGTGGCTGCGCATTTGGACAAACGTGAGGTGGTCCGCGAGCAGTATCCGTTTGCTTCATTGGAGAGCGCAGTGCTGGCGATGGACGATGAAATGCTGGCCAGCGTGAGCGATCAGTTGGCGAAGGACCCGGCGGGTGCGGATGTGTTGCTGTTTCACAAGGGGGCGCTGCAGGCGTTGCGGGTACTGGATGTCGCGATTACCGAAGCGAATCAGGCCAGCGATACCCTGAAAATTACGCCGAAACTGGCGGCGGCATTACGTAACCTGGATGCGCTTGCCCGTCGACCTGAGCATGTTGAGTGGCTGGGGAAGCGTCTGAATGCGCCGGGTCAGCACAACTTCCAGCAACTGATGCAGGTGGCTCAAAAACCGGCGTCAGCCACCGGAGAGCCCCTCTCGAGGGTGATGACCAGTGCTGTCGCCGAAATGAAGCGGCGCGATATCGCGGTGAAAGCTGAAAACTTCACACGAGAGGTCATCTACCCGTCGCTGTACCGCCCGGGTCAGCCGGCGTCCAACGTTGAATTGCTGCAACGCGCCGCGCGGGACCTGGGCGAAGCCACCACCCCCGCCGAGTTCAACCGCGTGCTGGATGTCATCATTGAGCATTACAAAGCGCGCAATAAACCCTGGGGCAAGCCGTTCAGCTCGACCACTGTGGAAATGGCCAAGGCCTGGCGTATACCGGGCCACTGAACAGCTGTCGTCGCGGCGTGTCGTAGCTACAGGCACCCCTCGAGCGCTGAACGATCATGGCTACTGAAGAAGACGGCAAGACCCCCAACCTGTCGCAGGAAGAGCAGCAGGACGTGGACAAGAACCAGCCACCCCGCGCGGCGGTCCTGCATGAAATCATCCGCACCCAGGGCGACCAGGAACTGGAGCGCAATGTCGCGGCGCTGTGGTGGTCGGCGCTGGCGGCCGGCCTGACCATGGGCTTGTCCCTGATGGGCATGGGACTGCTCAACTCACGGTTGCCGGACGGTGAGGAATTCAAAGTCATCGCCAGCTTCGGTTACTGCGCGGGGTTCCTCGCGGTGATCCTGGCGCGCCAGCAACTGTTCACCGAAAACACCCTGACCGCCGTTCTTCCTGTGATGAGCAAGCCGACATTGGCCAATGCTGGCCGGTTGCTGCGCCTGTGGACGGTGGTGCTGGTGGGTAACCTGTGCGGCACCTTGCTGGTGGCGTACGTGATGCTGCATCTGCCGATCTTCGACACCAAGACCGACATGGCCTTCCTCGACATCGGGCGCAAGGTCATGGAGAACGACCCCGGGCAGATGTTCGCCAAGGGCATTGTCTCTGGTTGGATGATTGCCACCATGGTGTGGATGATCCCGTCGATGGAAAGCGCCAAGCTGTGGATCATCATCTTGATCACCTACTTGATGGCGCTGGGGGACTTCACCCATATCGTCGTGGGCTCGGCGGAGGTGTCCTACCTGGTATTTGCCGGCGAATTGCCGTGGAAGGACTTCTGGCTGGTGTTCGCCGGGCCGACGCTGGCGGGCAACATCATTGGCGGCAGCTTTATCTTTGCGCTGATCAGCCACGCGCAGATCCGCAGTGAAAACAGTCTGCCGGGCAAGAAGGCTGCGGACCCGAGGCATCCGCAGCCAATCAGCAAGGATCAGTGAGCGTCAGGCGTAGCCTGGGGTTCGTCCCGGGTCACGCGTTTGACCAGCTTGCCGATGCTCAAACCCTGCAACAGGATCGACGACAGCACCACGATATAGGTGATGCTCAGCAGCAGGTCACGTTCCGGGCCCAGCGGCAGGGCCAGCGCCAGTGCTACCGAGACGCCGCCGCGCAAACCACCCCAGGTGAGAATACGGATGGTGCCCCGTGGCACCGTGCGCCAGCGGCGCAGCAACAGGATCGCCGGGGCGACGGTCAACAGGCGCGAGAGCAGGATCGCCACTGCCAGCAGGCTGGCGGCGAACACATGCAGCCAGTTGAACGGCAACAGCAACAACTCCATGCCGATCAGGGCGAACAGCAGGGCGTTGAGCATGTCATCGAGCAGCTCCCAGAAACCGTCCAGGTAGCGGCGGGTCATGTCGTTCATCGCCAGCTTGCGGCCCAGGTTGCCGATGATCAGACCGGCCACCACCATCGCGATCGGTGCCGAAACGTGCAATTCAGTGGCCATCGCCGAGCCGCCGATCACCAACGCCAGGGTCAGCATCACTTCGATCTGGTGCTGCTCGATGCTCTTGATCATCAGGTACACCAGGTAGCCGATCAGGCCACCAAACACCACGCCGCCAATCGCCTCGTGGGCAAACAGCATGGCGGTGGCGCCCACGGTGGGCGTCTCACCCAGCTGTGCGATGCCCAGCAAGACGGTAAACACCACCACCGCCGTGCCATCGTTGAACAGCGACTCGCCGACAATGGTGGTTTTCAGCGGTTTGGATGCATTGGCGGTTCGTAGCACGCCGAGTACCGCAATCGGGTCGGTCGGGGAGATCAGTGCACCGAACAACAGGCAGTACAGGAAACTCACGTGCCAGCCGAACAGGGCAAAGATGTAGTACGCCAGGCTGCCAATCACCACGGTGGCGATCAACACGCCAAAGGTTGCCAGCAGGCCAATGGGCCAGCGGTAGCTGCGCAGGTCGTTCAGGTTGACGTGCAAGGCGCCGGCAAACAGCAGGAAGGACAGCATCCAGTTCATCAGCAGGTCGCCGAAGTCGATCTGGCCGATCAATTGCTGGATACGTTCTTCGAGGCCGGGGTAGCCGAGGACGCTCAAGCCTTGCAGGATCAGGGAAAACAGCAGGGCCGTGACCATCACGCCTATGGTGGGCGGCAGGCCGATAAAACGGAAGTTCACATAGGTGAGCAGGGTGGTCAGGCAAATGAAGGCGGCGACAAGTTCAAGCATCCGGGGTCCTTGGAAGTGGGGGGTAGACGATCGTTAATGGTGGATGGACCGCAATTGCGGCGGGGGGTTGCAGGCTCTCTGGCAAAAGCCGGATAGAACCTTTGCGCACACCGTCGCTCATAGCGGGTGGGTGCGGCGTGGCTTTATTAGTGCTAAAACTCTAACTCCTGACTAAAACGACAAAAGGAATCAGTGATGACGGTCGCTTTCTGGTGTGTGTTGATCGCAATTTTCCTGCCTTATCTGTGCACGGGCGTGGCCAAGTTCAGCGGCGGCAAGTTCGGGCCACGGCAGAACCACGACCCTCGTGCCTTCCTGGAAACTCTTGACGGGTTTGCCAAGCGCGCCCACAACGCCCAGCTCAACAGCTTTGAAGTCACCCCGGCGTTTGCGGCGGCGGTGATCATCGCGCACCTGGCCGGCACGGCGTCACTGGTGACGATCAATGTGTTGGCGGTACTGTTTATCACCAGTCGCCTCCTGTACATCATCTGCTACCTGGCGGACTGGGCGATGTTGCGTTCGCTGGTGTGGTTTGTCGGCATGGCGTTGATTGCGAGTTTCTTCTTTGTCTCGATCTAAAGATTGACGCAGCCCGATGTGGGAGCTGGCTTGCCTGCGATCGCGCAGTGTCAGCCAGCAAAGATGTATCTGACAGGCCGCCATCGCGGGCAAGCCCGGCTCCCACACGGGTTCGGTGATGTTCTTCAAGTCCCGGCAGGGGCATCGGGTACTTGCGGCAGCGCAGCCCCCTTGGGCCATAGCATCCAGATTTGCCCCTGCTGCTTCATGTTGCCGGCCAGCTCCCCCGCCGCAGCGCCAGTCCCCCAGAACAGATCCGCGCGCACTTCACCCGTAATCGCACCGCCTGTGTCCTGCGCCGCGACGGGCCTTGCGATAGGTGAACCATCCGGTTTAGTCGTCGACAGCCACAGCAAGCTACCCAGCGGAATCACCTTGCGGTCCACCGCCACGCTGTAGCCGGCAGTCAACGGCACGTTCAGAGAGCCGCGCGGGCCTTCGTTGCTGTCGGGGCGGGCACTGAAGAACACATAGCTGGGGTTGCTCGCCAGCAGTTCCGGAATACGTTGCGGATGTGCCTTTGCCCAGGCGCTGATGGCGCCCATGGTCACGTCATCCTTTTTCAACTCGCCTTGTTCCACCAGCCAGCGGCCGATAGGACGGTACGGGTAGCCGTTCTGGTCGCCATAACCGATGCGCAGTTGCCGCCCGCCTGCCAGCTGGATGCGACCTGAGCCCTGGATCTGCAGGAATTGCAGGTCCATCGGGTCTGTCAGCCAAGCGATCGGCTTGGCACTGGAGCCTTGGCCATTGATGGTGCTGGCATCGTCATAGGGCTTAAGTACACGACCTTCCAGGCGCCCGCGCAGGCGCTTGCCCTTGAGTTCCGGGTAGATGCTTTCGAGGTTGACGATAATCAGGTCATCCGGCACGCCATACACTGGCACGTTGGCGGTGGCGGTCTTGGTCAGGCTGCCGGGGTAGACCGGTTCGTAATAGCCGGTGATCAAGCCGTTCGGGGTGTTGTCCGCCGAGCGCAAGCCGAAGACATCCAGGCGCTCCTTGAGAAAGCCGCGAACCGCTGCGGCGTTGCCCGGCACGCTGGCTGCAGCGGCACAGGTCGCGCCCCAGACCGGGTCGGCCTTGAGGCGTTGGCAGGCACTGCGCCAGGATTCAAAACCGGCCAGCAAGTCCGTGTCGGACACCGTGGGCAAAGCTTCCCAAGGCGCGCTCACGTAGGTCGCGACGGCATGGGGTTTTACGATTTCATCTTTGCCCGCGTCCTTGCCGCCATCGCAGCCGGCCAGCAGCGCGATCATTGGCAGAGCCCACGCCAGGCGGCGGCTCCAGGCTTTTCGGGTGACATTCATACAAGCACTTCCTGAAGCGATTGCCCGTGCATTGGCGCATTCGGGCAACCCTTATTATTAATAGGGCTATTGGTGTTTACGGGCGGGGCGAGGATACTGGCCGCCGTTTCCCGTGACCTCGAAGCCATCATGACTTTTAAAAGACTGACCGTTGTATTGCTGGCCTGCCTGACGCTGTCCGCCTGTGGCGGTGTCGACCCGAATTCGCCGTTGGGCCAGCGCAAGGCGATCTTCAAGCAGATGCTCAAGACCGGCGAAGACCTGGGCGGCATGTTGCGTGGGCGTATCCCGTTCGACGGTGCGAAGTTCGCTGAAGGCGCGGTCAAGCTCGATGCGTTGTCCCACGAGCCGTGGAAGCATTTCCCGAGCGTGCGTGAGGAAGATCACACCAGTGCTAAAGACAACGTCTGGCAGCAACAGGCACGCTTCCAGGAACTGGCGCGCAACCTTGAAGCGGCCACCGGCGAGTTGGTGATCGCAAGCCAGGTGCAGCCTTACAAGGCCAGCAACCTGGGGCCGGCCGTGCAGAAAGTCGAAGACGCCTGCACGGCCTGCCATAAGCAGTTCCGCGACCACTGACCGGTTTTACTTGTCGAGCTCTTCGACTGCGTCCTGCAGTTCTTTGCGGGACTGGGCGAGCTTGTCCTTGCGCTTGTTGATCTTGTCGGCGTCGCCCTTTTTCATCGCCTTGTCGAGGTCGGCCTGACGGCGGCTGACTTCGTGCTTGGCGTCGAGCACCTTGTTCTCACGCTCCTTCTTCAAGGAAGCATCAGTGCAATTGGCGGTCACTTCGCTCAGGGCTTTTTCCAGGCCGGCTTGCTGTTCGCTGTTGCCGTGGGCCTTGGCTTGATCGATCTGGGTGCTGATGGCTTGGCGCTTGGCGGCACAGCCGGTGAGTTGAGGGGCTTCTTCTGCGGCCAGCAACGGCGTGGCCATGAAACTTGCGACGGTCAACAGGGCAAACGGGGCGAGAAATTTCATGTAGGGCTCCAAGGTCGCAAACGGGTGGCAGGGTGAATTCTGCCGTTGGGTTAAAGAGCGGTGGGCCGGGTTCAAAACCCGTCGATCCCAGCCACGTGTAATGTTTCGGCCAAGGCCTGTACCTGCGGGTCGTGAAAAAAAGCGCTGAGTTGCGCTGCACGCCCTGGGCCGATGCCATCTGCGGCCTG
The DNA here is from genome assembly GCF_059418405.1 of Pseudomonas sp. GW821-FHT09A09. NCBI lineage: Bacteria > Pseudomonadati > Pseudomonadota > Gammaproteobacteria > Pseudomonadales > Pseudomonadaceae > Pseudomonas > Pseudomonas sp. GW821-FHT09A09. The sequence continues at coordinate 201,030 of NZ_JBWKPU010000009.1, read as the reverse complement.
CCAGGCTTTGGTGTCTCGAGCGACCAGGTTTTGCCAGCCGCCGTCCAGGTTGTTGCGTGCCGAGGGCGGTACGCCCAGGGCTTTTAGCCATTGTGCAAAGGGCCGTTGCCGGGCGCTGTGAATGCTGTTGAGCACGCGCGCACGGCTGCGATCACCGAAGCCATCAATGTTAGCAAGCTCTGCCTCATCCAGGGTTAACCAATCGAGAAAGCCTGCGATTAGACCGGCCTGGAGCAATACGTTCCAGGTTTCACGGCCCATATGGGGCAAAGCCAGGCCCTGGTCGCTGCTCATCCAGGTCAGGCGTGCCAGCAACTGCTCCTCGCAGCCCGGATCCAGTTGCCAGCAGCTCAAGGGGTGAAAGTCCCGGGCTTCGGGTACGGTGAGCGGCACCCTTGTCTCGTTCCTCAGGATCACCTGGTCCAGTCGCGGAATTACCTGGCCGGCCAGGCTTATGGACACGTGGTCGCCGGGGCGTATATCCAGCGCCTGCCAGCGCTTGAGGGAGCCGACGCTGACTCGGCTGATCTGCCGGTCGTCCAGCCGCACAGGTTCCAGCTCCAGGATGGGGGTGATGCGCCCGGTTCGCCCGATCTTGAATTGCACCTTGCGTACCAGCGCCAGGGCCTTGGCCGCCGGGTACTTCCAGGCAACCGCCCAGTAGGGTGTGCTGGCCTGCCAACGTTCGGCGGGTGCGTGCACGGCTTGATGCAGCACCACCCCATCGCTGGCGAACGGCAACGGGTGGTTGAACCAATAGCTGCGCCAGTGTGCGGCCTCGGTGAGGGTCTGGAGGGGTTGGCTGTAGCGCTGGCTGTCCGGGAAGCCCCAGCGTGCGAGGGTCGCCAGGCGTTCGGTAAAATCGGGCGGGCCATCCGGCCAGGCCCAGACGAACAAGCCGATACCACCAGCTTCGGCATCGTTCAGTTGGCGCCGGTTCATCAGGCCGGCAACCTTGCTGCGGGCGCTGAGGCCTCCGTTTGCCGACTGCACATGATCAGTGAGGCGCCAATAGAGTTCGCCTTGCAGCACCAGGTCAACAGGTTCCGGGAGATGCTGGACGATGCCTGGGATCTTGCGTGCGGCGGCTGACCAGTCCTGGCCGAGCAGCCCGTCGCCGCGACTGATGAGCTGGCTCAAGCGACCCTGGCGATACACCAGTGTCACCGCCACACCGTCGATCTTGGGCTGGATCCAGACGTTTTGCCGTGTACCGAGCCAGTCGCCGACCGCCGCCTCATCCAGCAGTTTTTCCAGGCCCGTGTGAGCGACTGGGTGACGCACTGTGCCTCGCGAACTCGCCAGCGGGTTGTCAGGCTGGGTTTGAGGAAAACACTGGCGCCATTGGGCCAGGCGACCCCGGGCCTGATCGTACAACTCATCGCTGACAGGCGACTGGCCAAGCCGGTGGTAGCTGTCATCCCATTGACTGACCTGTCTGGCCAGACTGTCGAGTTGAGATCGGGCGTCATCCGGGCACGCTTCGGCCCACGCCAGAAACGGCACCGCATTCAATAAAAGAGCAATCAGAAAACGCATCATGAGCATCCTTGCCCGAAAAGGACGCACAGCCTAAGTGATCCTCACGGCCACAAAAAAGCCCCGACAGCGCGGGGCTTTTTACCGGGTGTTTCTACTTACTTGAACAGACCGCCCAAGGCTTTCACCGGGTCGGCTTTATCGGCCTTGGCTTCCTGTGTTTGCGGCTTGGCGTCGGCTTTGGCCTGGGTCTCAGCGAGTTTGTTGCAACCTTTGTTGATCTGGTCTTGAGCGGCTTTGAAGGCTTTCTCTTTGAGATCGTCCTTGGCGGCCTTGGCAGCATCGATCTTGGCTTGCAGGTCGTTGGCTTGTTGCTGGCAATCGCCGGAATTGCTCACGCCCAGTTTGGACGTCAGTGCACCACCCAGGGCGCTCAGGTCGGCAGCATGGGCCGGCAGGGCGAACAGGCTGAGCAGAAGGGCGGCAGGGGCGAGTGTGGAAATGCGCATGAAAACCTCAATGTTCGATTGCCTGCGCGCATGTCTATCCCGGGCTGGCGCAGGGCAATATCCAAATAAGGTGAAGGGCCCGAGAGGGCGCGGATTCTAGAGGGCCATTATTTGGCCTGCAACTATTGGATCCAAAAAACGTGAAGGTCGTCCCGTAAACGCCAGCCATAAAAAAGCCCTGCCGGGACAACCCGGCAGGGCGTTGTGTACCGCGAGCGATTACAGACCGGCAGCAGTGCGCAGGTCGTTGGCGCGGTCAGTTTTTTCCCACGTGAAGGTGGTGAAGGTGTCGTCGCCGACAGTCTTCTGCGCAGGGGTACGACCGAAGTGGCCGTAGGCTGCGGTTTCCTGATACATCGGGTGCAGCAGGTCGAGCATGGTGGTGATGGCGTAAGGGCGCAGATCGAAGATCTCACGCACCAGCTTCACGATCTTGTCGTCGCTGATCTTGCCGGTGCCGAAGGTGTTCAGTGAGATCGACGTAGGCTGGGCCACACCGATGGCGTAGGAAACCTGGATCTCGCAACGCTCGGCCAGGCCGGCCGCCACGATGTTCTTGGCCACATAACGACCGGCGTAGGCAGCGGAACGGTCAACCTTGGATGGATCTTTACCCGAGAATGCGCCACCGCCGTGACGGGCCATGCCGCCGTAGCTGTCGACGATGATCTTGCGACCGGTCAGGCCGCAGTCGCCCACCGGGCCGCCGATGATGAACTGGCCGGTCGGGTTGATGTGGAACTGGGTGTCCTTGGTCAGCAGCTCGGCAGGCAGTACGTGCTTGACGATCAGCTCCATTACGCCTTCACGCAGGTCGGCGTAGGAAACGTCCGGGTTGTGCTGGGTCGACAGGACAACAGCGTCGATACCGACAACCTTGCCACCTTCGTAACGGCAGGTCACCTGGGACTTGGCGTCCGGGCGCAGCCATGGCAGCAGGCCGGCTTTGCGGGCTTCAGCCTGGCGTTGAACCAGCTGGTGCGAGAAGGTGATCGGTGCTGGCATCAGCACGTCGGTTTCGTTGCTGGCATAGCCGAACATCAGGCCTTGATCGCCGGCGCCCTGATCTTCAGGCTTGGCACGGTCCACACCCTGGTTGATGTCGGGGGACTGCTTTCCGATGATGTTCATCACGCCGCAGGTCGCGCCGTCGAAGCCGACGTCGGAGCTGGTGTAGCCGATGTCGGTGATCACGTCACGAACGATCTGCTCCAGGTCAACCCAGGCCGACGTGGTGACTTCACCCGCGATGATCGCTACACCGGTTTTCACCAGAGTCTCGCACGCCACACGGGCGAACTTGTCTTCAGCAATGATGGCGTCCAGCACCGCGTCAGAAATCTGGTCGGCGATTTTGTCCGGATGCCCTTCAGACACGGACTCGGAGGTGAAAAGGGAGTATTCGCTCATCTCGATGTTTTCCTGATATTTACCGATGGTGAGTGTCGCCAGCCGGTCGCTGAAAGTGGCGGACCTGGATCTGGAAACCATTACGTAAACCTACATAGAGGCTTTCCCCGGGAACGAGTCCCGCAGCGGTGGCCCAACGGGCCAAATCGTCCTGTTCAAAACCCAACCAGAGATCACCGCAGGCCTCCTTGGCCCAATTCTGGTTGTGGCTGCATAAATCCGTAACCAGCAGGCTACCGCCAGGGTGCAGCAACCCGGCCATTTGCTTGAGGGCGTCGGCCGGGGCGGCGAAATGGTGCAAGACCATGTTCAGCACCACGCAGTCGGCCCGCAGGCTGGTGTCATTGAGCGCGTCGGCCAACTGCAGGCTGACGTTGCCCAGTGCTTCGCGCTCGCACAGCTGGCGCGCCAGTTCGAGCATCGCCGGGCTGTTGTCCAGCGCCGTGACCTGTTGGAAGCGCCGCGCCAGTTCGGGCAGGAAACCGCCGTCGCCGGGGCCAACTTCCAGCGCCGTCGCCTCATCACTGAAGCTCAGCTTGTCCAGCAGCGCCAGTACGCTTTCGCGGTACTGGGGCAGGCCGGCAATCAGGTCCTGCTGGGCGCGAAACTTCTCGGCGACCCGTGAGAAAAAGTCCTGGCTGGCGGCAGCCCGTTGCCCGTGGACCTGGCCGATGCGCGACTGTACGTCGGTGGGCAGGCTCAAGTTATCCACTTCTTCGAGCAGGGCGGTATGCAGCTTGCCGCCCAGCAACTCGGTGTGGGGCAGGGCGCGGCGGTAGAAAATCGCATTGCCTTCGCGGCGGGTGGCCACCAGGTCGGCCTGGGCCAGTACCTTCAAATGGTGGCTCATGCCGGACTGGCCGATGGCGAAGATCTGTGCCAGTTCCAGTACGCCGAACGAGTCGTTGGCCAGTGCGCGCAATACGTTCAGGCGCAACGGATCACCAGCGGCCTTGCATAAGGCTGCCAGCTCTTCGCCGTCGTCGGGACGCAGGGAGGGCACAGGTAGGTTCATAAGGCCAGCAGTCTAGTGACGGGTGGAAATCCTCGCAAGGCCAATATCAAAAAGTTTTGATATTGATCGATAAGTGGCGGTTATAAGCAGCCGCTATAGCCTTTAGACGAACCGGTGACCGGTTTCTGCAGACGAATGCCGCCCAAAGCACAGGAAAAACACCCTCAAGTGACTATCTGTCATTGCCCGCAGGCGGTGGCTGAGGGAAAATGCCGGTCCTTTTTTCCGTTTCTTTTCAGCAAACCCCAGGAGATCAGCGATGCCCAGCCGTCGTGAGCGTGCCAACGCTATTCGTGCCCTCAGCATGGATGCCGTGCAAAAAGCCAACAGCGGCCATCCAGGTGCCCCAATGGGCATGGCGGATATCGCCGAGGTACTTTGGCGTGACTACCTGAAACACAACCCGAGCAACCCATCGTTTGCCGACCGTGACCGCTTCGTGCTGTCCAACGGCCACGGCTCGATGCTGATCTACTCGCTGCTGCACCTGACCGGCTACGACGTCACCATCGACGACCTCAAGAGCTTCCGCCAGCTGCACAGCCGCACCCCGGGCCACCCGGAATTCGGCTACACCCCAGGCGTCGAGACCACCACCGGTCCCCTGGGCCAAGGCCTGGCCAACGCCGTTGGTTTCGCGCTGGCTGAAAAAGTCTTGGGCGCGCAGTTCAACCGCCCTGGCCACGACATCGTCGACCACCACACCTACGTGTTCCTGGGTGATGGCTGCATGATGGAAGGTATTTCCCATGAAGTCGCTTCCCTGGCCGGCACCCTGGGCCTGGGCAAGCTGATTGCCTTCTACGATGACAACGGCATCTCCATCGACGGCGAAGTCGAAGGCTGGTTCACCGATGACACCCCTAAGCGTTTCGAAGCCTACAACTGGCAAGTGATCCGCAACGTCGACGGCCACGACCCGGAAGAGATCAAGACCGCCATCGACACCGCCCGCAAGAGCGAGCAGCCGACCCTGATCTGCTGCAAGACCACCATCGGTTTCGGTTCGCCGAACAAGCAAGGTAAAGAAGACTGCCACGGCGCCCCATTGGGTGACGCGGAAATCGCCCTGACCCGTGAAGCCCTGAAGTGGAACCATGGCCCGTTCGAAATCCCGGCTGATATCTACGCCGAGTGGAGCGCCAAGGAAAAAGGCCTGGCGACCGAAGCCGAGTGGGACCAGCGTTTCGCTGCCTACTCCGCTGAATTCCCAGAACTTGCCAACGAGCTGGTTCGCCGTCTTGCCGGTGACCTGCCTGCCGACTTCTCGGAAAAAGCCTCGGCCTACATCGCCGAAGTCGCAGCCAAGGGCGAGACCATCGCCAGCCGTAAAGCCAGCCAGAACACCCTGAACGCCTTTGGCCCGTTACTGCCTGAGATCCTCGGTGGTTCGGCTGACCTGGCCGGTTCCAACCTGACCCTGTGGAAAGGCTGCAAAGGTGTGTCGGCTGAAGACGCCAGCGGCAACTACATGTACTACGGTGTACGTGAGTTCGGCATGAGCGCCATCATGAACGGCGTTTCCCTGCACGGTGGCCTGGTGCCTTACGGCGCGACCTTCCTGATGTTCATGGAATACGCCCGTAACGCGGTACGTATGGCGGCGCTGATGAAGAAGCGTGTGATCCATGTGTACACCCACGACTCCATCGGCCTGGGCGAAGACGGCCCGACGCACCAGCCGGTCGAGCAACTGACCAGCCTGCGCACCACGCCGAACCTGGACACCTGGCGCCCAGCCGACGCGGTGGAATCCGCCGTGGCCTGGAAGCACGCCATCGAGCGCAAGGACGGCCCTTCGGCGCTGATCTTCTCGCGTCAGAACCTGCAACACCAAGTGCGTACCGACGCGCAGATCGCCGATATCAGCCGTGGTGGTTATGTGCTCAAGGACTGCGCGGGCGAGCCGGAGCTGATCCTGATCTCCACCGGTTCCGAAGTGGGCCTGACCGTTCAGGCCTACGACAAGCTGACGGAGCAAGGCCGCAAGGTGCGTGTTGTTTCGATGCCCTGCACCAGCGTGTTCGAAGCCCAGGACGCCGGCTACAAGCAATCGGTACTGCCACTGCAAGTCGGCGCGCGTATTGCCATCGAAGCGGCTCACGCCGACTACTGGTACAAGTACGTGGGCCTGGAAGGCCGCGTGATCGGCATGACCACCTACGGTGAGTCGGCGCCGGCGCCAGCATTGTTCGAAGAGTTCGGCTTCACCCTGGAAAACATCCTGGGTCAGGCTGAAGAGCTGCTGGAAGACTAAGTCAGTCTGCGTTGTCTGTACTGGCGCTATCGCGGGCAAGCCCGCTCCCACATTTGGATCGCGGTCTAATGTGGGAGCGGGCTTGCCCGCGATGGCGTCCGAACATTCAACACCGAACTAACCTTGATCGAGAACCCCATGCCTCAACCGCGTCCCTACAAAGTTGCACTCAACGGCTACGGCCGCATTGGTCGTTGCGTCTTGCGTGCTCTGTTCGAGCGAGGGGCGGCGGCCGGGTTTGAAATTGTGGCGATCAACGATCTGGCCGACATGGCCAGCATCGAATACCTGACACGCTTTGACTCCACCCATGGCCGGTTCCCAGGCGAAGTGCGGGTCGAGGGCGATTGTCTGCACATTAATGGCAACTGCGTGCAGGTGTTGCGCAGTGCCACCCCCGAAGGCATCGATTGGAAAGCACTGGGCGTCGACCTGGTGCTGGAGTGTTCCGGTGTCTATCACACCCGTGCCGATGGCCAGCGTTTTCTCGACGCCGGCGCGCCGCGTGTGCTGTTTTCCCAGCCGATGGCCAGCGAGGCGGATGTCGACGCCACCATCGTCTATGGCATCAACCAGGATTGCATGACCGGTGATGAGCTGCTGGTGTCCAACGCCTCCTGCACCACCAACTGCAGCGTGCCGCTGTTGCGTCTGCTGGATCAGGCGATCGGCCTGGATTACGTGTCGATCACCACGATTCACTCGGCGATGAACGACCAGCCGGTGATCGATGCCTATCACCATGAAGACCTGCGCCGTACGCGTTCGGCGTTCCAGTCCGTGATTCCGGTGTCCACCGGCCTGGCTCGCGGTATCGAAAGATTGTTACCGGAACTTGCCGGGCGAATCCAGGCCAAAGCCGTACGGGTGCCGACGGTGAACGTGTCCTGCCTGGACATCACCATGCAAACCGTCAGCGATACTGATGCGACGGAGGTCAACCGGATCCTGCGCGACGCCGCCACCAGCGGCCCGCTCAAAGGCTTATTGGCCTATACCGAGTTGCCCCACGCCAGTTGTGATTTCAACCATGACCCGCATTCGGCGATTGTCGATGCCAGCCAGACCCGCGTTTCCGGCCCGAGGCTGGTGAACATCCTGGCCTGGTTCGACAACGAATGGGGTTTTGCCAACCGCATGCTGGATGTTGCGGAACATTATCTGCACATCGCCTCTAAACAACCTCAACAGTAATTCAGGAACTGCGACCCATGACCGTGTTGAAGATGACCGACCTCGATCTGCAAGGTAAGCGCGTACTGATTCGCGAAGACCTCAACGTCCCCGTCAAGGACGGTGTTGTCGCCAGCGATGCGCGAATCCTGGCCTCGCTGCCGACCATCAAGCTGGCCCTGGAAAAAGGCGCGGCCGTCATGGTCTGCTCCCACCTGGGTCGTCCGACCGAAGGTGAGTTCTCCGCTGAAAACAGCCTTAAGCCCGTAGCCGATTACCTCAGCAAAGCCCTGGGCCGCGACGTGCCGCTGGTGGCTGACTACCTGGGTGGCGTCGACGTCAAAGCCGGCGACATCGTGCTGTTCGAGAATGTGCGCTTCAACAAGGGCGAGAAAAAGAACAGCGACGAACTGGCCCAGCAATACGCTGCGCTGTGCGACGTGTTCGTGATGGACGCCTTTGGTACTGCCCACCGCGCTGAAGGTTCGACCCACGGCGTGGCCAAGTTCGCCAAGGTTGCAGCTGCCGGCCCATTGCTGGCCGCTGAACTGGATGCACTGGGCAAGGCCCTGGGCGCTCCGGCCCAGCCGATGGCCGCCATCGTGGCTGGCTCCAAGGTGTCCACCAAGCTGGACGTGCTCAACAGCCTGAGCCAGATCTGCAACCAGTTGATCGTCGGCGGCGGCATCGCCAACACCTTTCTGGCCGCAGCCGGCCACCCGGTGGGCAAATCCCTGTACGAGCCGGACCTGCTGGACACTGCCCGCGCCATTGCCGCTAAAGTCAGCGTGCCGTTGCCGGTGGACGTGGTCGTCGCCAAGGAATTCGCCGAAAGCGCTGAAGCCACCGTCAAGCTGATCGCTGACGTGGCCGCCGACGACATGATCCTGGACATCGGCCCGCAAACCGCTGCCAATTTCGCCGAACTGCTGAAAGCCTCCCAGACCATCCTGTGGAACGGCCCAGTGGGCGTGTTCGAATTCGACCAGTTCGGCAACGGCACCAAAGTGCTGGCCAAGGCCATCGCTGAAAGCTCGGCATTCTCCATCGCGGGCGGTGGCGACACCCTGGCGGCCATCGATAAATATGGCGTTGCTGACCAGATCTCCTACATTTCTACCGGTGGCGGCGCATTCCTCGAGTTCGTCGAAGGCAAAGTACTGCCGGCCGTTGAAGTGCTGGAAACTCGAGCCAAAGGCTAAGGCTCGTGATCCGGAAAAGGAGTATTCCCATGATCAAGTCGTTGGCACTGGTGATCGCAGCGGGCCTGTTGGCCGGCTGCGGCAGCACGCCAAGCGCGGCCCCGGAGGCGGGTAACCCTGCGCCGGGGCAGCCGAAAAAAAGCTGCTACCAGGCGGACTGGCAGGCGGAGACCATGCCGGTGATCAACAAGCGCATCGGCAACGAGCGCTTGGAGAAATACGACGCCGCGCCCAACGGTCAGGAACAGGGTTGCCCTTGACGGGTCTGATCAACTGGCGGCTGTGGGCCGCCCTACGAGGATTGGCAATGAAAGGCGTTTTCGCCCTGGCAGCCCTGGCCCTGTTGGCCGGCTGCAGCAGCATGAACATGTTCACCAGCAAGGCCGAGCCTGCCGACAAGTGGACCACCTGGACCTGCGACAGCAAGGCTGAGGTCAACTGGCGCTTTGCTAATCAGGCTAAATCCGAGGTGGACGTACGCCTCGGCGGTTCCGACCAGGTTTATCGCCTTAAACAGGACGTCGCCGCTTCGGGCGTGCTGTACGCCAACGACCAATTGGCGTTTCACACAAAAGGTGAGGAAGGCCTGGTTTACTGGGTAGCCACCGACGATTTGATCGGCCGTGGTTGCAAAGCCCAGTAGTGGGATCAATGAAGATCAAATGTGGGAGCGGGCTTGCCCGCGATTGCGGTGGGTCAGCCACTGAAGATGTCGGGAGGTAAGTCGCCATCGCAGGCAAGCCAGCTCCCACATGATTCGGTTCCAGATTGGAATTTGAGTCGAGCCCAGTTGCAATAACGATTCAGCAGGCCAAGGCCCAACCCCTTGATCTGCAATAACTTGAATAGCAGCCCCCGCTACGGCAGGCTTGCACGATTAACGACCCTCGACCGGGAGAGACAACACAATGGCACTTATCAGCATGCGTCAAATGCTGGACCACGCAGCCGAGTTCGGCTACGGCGTCCCAGCCTTTAACGTCAACAACCTTGAGCAGATGCGCGCCATCATGGAAGCCGCTGACAAAACCGACTCCCCCGTGATCGTCCAGGCTTCGGCCGGTGCGCGCAAATACGCCGGCGCTCCGTTCCTGCGTCACCTGATCCTCGCGGCGATCGAAGAATTCCCGCACATCCCGGTGTGCATGCACCAGGACCACGGCACCAGCCCTGACGTGTGCCAGCGCTCCATCCAACTGGGCTTCAGCTCGGTCATGATGGACGGCTCCCTCGGCGAAGACGGCAAGACCCCAACCGACTACGAGTACAACGTACGCGTGACCCAACAAACCGTCGCCATGGCCCACGCCTGCGGCGTGTCGGTTGAAGGCGAGCTGGGCTGCCTGGGTTCGCTTGAAACCGGCATGGCCGGTGAAGAAGACGGCATCGGCGCCGAAGGCGTGCTGGATCACAGCCAAATGCTGACCGACCCGGAAGAAGCCGCTGACTTCGTGAAAAAGACCCAAGTCGACGCCCTGGCCATCGCCATCGGCACCAGCCACGGCGCCTACAAGTTCACCAAGCCACCGACCGGCGACGTGCTCGCCATCGACCGCATCAAGGAAATCCACAAACGCATCCCGAACACCCACCTGGTGATGCACGGTTCTTCCTCGGTCCCGCAAGAGTGGCTGGCGATCATCAACCAGTACGGTGGCGACATCAAAGAAACCTACGGCGTACCGGTTGAAGAAATCGTCGAAGGCATCAAGTACGGCGTGCGCAAGGTCAACATCGATACCGACCTGCGCCTGGCGTCCACTGGTGCGATGCGTCGCCTGATGGCCACCAACCCGAGCGAGTTTGATCCGCGTAAGTTCTTTGGTGCGACTGTGACGGCAATGCGTGACGTGTGTATCGCGCGTTATGAAGCGTTTGGTACTGCGGGTAATGCTTCGAAGATCAAGCCGATCTCGTTGGAAGCGATGTACCAGCGTTACCTCAAAGGTGAGTTGAACGCTAAGGTGAATTGAGCCTTAGACGTTTAAAAAGAGAAGCCCGCAGTGATGCGGGCTTTTTTGTGCCTGCCTTTGTAGGAGCTGGCTTGCCGGCGATCGTGGGCTACCAGTTAACATACCTGTGACTGACACGCCGCCATCGCCGGCAAGCCGGCTCCTACAGGTATTGAGGCCGCTTTCACTCGTGATCAATATCTAATTTGGCAAACGTCACCCGCGCGCCCTCCTTGCTGTTCCCGCTATTGTCCTGCACATACACCCCCGCCTTGAAATACAACTGCTTGGCGCCCCAGGCTGCACCAATACGCTCATTCCACTCCCCGTCGGCGGCATACACACTGAGCAGTCCGGCTTTGTTCAGGTTGATCACGTAAGTGAAGCTTTTCTCCAACGGCACATTCGACGCCACGATGATCACCCGCCCTTCGTCCTCATCCGGGCGCATGCGCACTTTGGCGACGATTTTGCCGGTCTGGGTCTTTTCCTTGAACTGGTACTCCAATTTGATCAGCGGCTTCTGGCTGTCATAGGCATGGATCTGGCCAATGACGACCTTGCCGGTGGAGGGCACTTGATTGACCGCCAAGGTGGCGCGCAGGAAGTTGTCGGCATCCGGGTAGGTCCAGTTGCGCAGGCGCCCATCGGCGTAGGTCTCGCGCAGTTCACTGCGGGGGTAGATGGCGTTCTCGGTGCGGCTGCCGGTCACCGGGGTCCAGAATTGCACGTTGCTGCCTTCGGCCTGGAAATACTGGTCTTTGAAGCCGCTGAGCAGTTTCGGGGTGTCGATGGTCGCCGGGGGCGAGCCGACCGGAATGCTCAGGTTCCAGGTAGAGAGGTCGATCATGGCGTTGGCCTTTTACAGAGGGTGAAAGCTTTAGCCCGGGGGCTCACAGGTTCTTTATAGGCGCTGGCGGCTCACTTGTTAAACGGTCGATGGCGATTTATTGGCGTCAACGGAATGCCAAAAAGCCATGTTTCCCGTGAATCGGGGCTTGCAGGGGCTGACCGTTAGTCGGCTTCCTGAGCTTTGGATCAATGATGGCACCCGTGTCACTTCTGATTTTCGGGAACCGGGGCTAGAGTGAGGCCTCAGCGTTTGTCCGGTTTTTCTCTCAGAAATGACCGGAAGCTCCCCAAGGAAGAGACGTAGCATGGATGGCGCCCCACACCACGGCGATGGCGGTTCGGTTCTTCTGGTGGTCGATGACTACCCGGAAAACCTGATCAGCATGCGCGCGCTTTTGCACCGGGAAGACTGGCAGGTCGTCACCGCCAGCTCCGGGGTGGAGGCGTTGGAGTTGCTACTGGCGCACGAAGTCGACTTGGTACTGCTGGATGTGATGATGCCCGGCATGGACGGCTTTGAAGTCGCACGGTTGATGCGCGGCAGCCAGCGCACGCGCATGACGCCAATCATTTTCCTCAGTGCCCATGCGCAATCACCGTCTGCGGTACTGGAAGGCTATGCCAGCGGCGCCATCGACTACCTGCTCAAACCCTTCGACCCCAATATTCTCAAGCCCAAGGTCCAGGCTTTGCTGGAGCACCAGCGCAACCGCCGCGCGCTGCAACGCCTGAGCCATGACCTGGAATCCGCCCGCGCCTTTAATGCCTCGGTGTTGGACAACGCCGCCGAAGGCATCCTGGTGGTGAGTGAAGAGGGCGTGATCGAGTACGCCAACCCGGCGATCTCGCGCCTGCTCAACGCGACGCTCCAGGAGCTGCAAGGTCGGGAGTTCCTGGGCTTCCTGCAAAAACCCCATGTGCCCGTGTGGCTGGAGTCGCAGATGATGGCCGGGTACCGCAAGGGCGAGACCTGGCGTTTGCACGACGCCATTTTGCGTACCGATCGCGGCCAGCAGGTGCCGGTGGCCATGTCTTGTGCATCGCTACCGGCCGAGCGCAAGGCAATGGTAGTGACGGTGTTGGACATGTCTGAGGTGCGTCACCTGCACCAGCAACTGGAGTTCCAGGCGGTCACCGACCCGCTGACCGGGCTGTTGAACCGTCGAGGGTTCTACCAGGCGGTGGAAAACACCTTGTTACGCAGCGAGCGGAGCGAACAGTCCCTGGTCTTGCTGTACCTGGACCTCGATGGTTTCAAGCGGGTCAATGATTCGCTGGGCCATGACGCCGGTGACCGGGTGCTGCGCTGGGTTTCGGAGCAGTTGCAAAGCTGCCTGCGCTCTTATGATGTGCTGGGGCGCATGGGCGGCGACGAATTCACCGCGTTGCTGGAGCTTGAGTTCCCTGAGCAGGCGGCCAAGATTGCGGAAAAACTGATCGAACGGGTGTCGGTGTGCCAGCAGGTTGAGGGGCTGGACGTGATGCTTGGGGTCAGTATTGGCATCGCCACGTTCCCGGATTGCGGCTCGGACTTGAACGGCCTGCTGCGGGCCGCTGACATTGCCATGTACGAAGCCAAACGGGCGGGGCGTCAGCAGTATCGCTATTACGATCAGGAAATGAACGGCCGCGCCCGTTCGCGCCTGATGCTTGAAGACAGTGTGCGCACGGCCATCCAGAACAAAGACTTTACCCTGGTGTATCAGCCGCAGGTGTCACTGGAGGATGGGCGTTTGCGCGGCGTCGAAGCGCTGTTGCGCTGGCAGCACCCCAGCGTCGGCGATGTCCCGCCCGGGCTGTTCCTGCCGCTGCTGGAAGAGGCGCGTCTGATCAGCCAGCTCAGTGCGTGGATCTACCAGCAGGTCGCAGCCCAGCGCCAGGCCTGGCAAGCCAGCTTTGACAGCGAGCTGGTGCTGAGCGTGAGCCTGAGCAGCAGCCAGTTCAACATGCCCAACCTGGCCAACCAACTGCAGCAGGTGCTCGAACGACATGGGTTGCAGGGTCGGCAGCTGGAGGTGGAAATCAGTGAAGACAGCCTGATGAGTAACCTTGAAGAGTCGACCAAGCAGCTGCGGCTGCTGCGCCAGATCGGCGTGCGGATCGCCTTGGATGACTTCGGTTGCGGCCACTGTTCCCTGGCCCATTTGCGCGACCTGGAGTTCGATACCCTCAAGCTGGACCCGCGCCTGGTGGCGCGCCTGCCGGCCTCGGCGCGGGATGCGGCGTTGGCGCGCAGCATTATTGAGCTGTGTGGGCATTTTGATGTGCTGGTGGTGGCCGAGGGGGTCGAGACGCTGGAGCAATCCCAGTGGCTCAAGGCCAACGGTTGTCCATTTATCCAGGGGCCGCTGGCGGCGCAACCGCTGATGGCAGAGGAAGTGGCGGGCTGGTCGTCCCCGCGCTTACGCTGAATTCGCTACACTGGCGCCCATTCCAACCCTGTTGCAGACCCCATGACCGTCCTGAAATACCTCCAGGCCTATCCCGCCGCGCTCCAGGAGCAGGTGCGCCAGCTGATCGCCAAGGACCAGTTGGGTGACTACCTGGAAAAACGCTACCCCGAGCGCCACGCCGTGCAGAGCGACAAGGCCCTGTACGCCTATGCGCTGGCCTTGAAGCAGGAACACCTGCGCAACGCGCCGGCCATCGACAAAGTACTGTTTGACAACCGCCTGGACCTGACCCACCGCGCCCTCGGCCTGCACACCACGATTTCACGGGTGCAGGGCGGCAATCTGAAAGCCAAGAAGGAGATTCGCATCGCCTCGCTGTTCAAAGAGGCCGCGCCGGAATTCTTGCGCATGATCGTGGTGCACGAACTGGCGCACTTCAAGGAATCGGACCACAACAAGGCGTTCTACAAACTCTGCGACTACATGATGCCGGGCTACCATCAGGTGGAATTCGACCTGCGGGTGTACCTCACGTATCGCGACCTGCAGGGCAAACCCTGACCGCACAAGGCGACCACCATGGATGTGAGCAAGACCAAGAGCAGCTTCTACCGCCGCCTGTACGTGGCCTACCTGATCGACAGCGGGCTGGCCAGCAGCGTGCCTGCGCTGACCGACGTGACCGGCATGCCCCGGCGCACGGCGCAGGACACCATTGCGGCGTTGGCCGACCTGGATATCGTGTGTGAGTTCGAACAGGAAGACGGCGCCCGCAACCATGCAGGGCACTATCGGATTCGCAGCTGGGGGGCGATTGATCGGGGGTGGATTGAGGGGAATCTGGCTTCGGTGAAGCAGGTGTTGGGGTATCCCTGAAGCTCGGTGTTGACCGTACTGGCGCCATCGCTGGCAAGCCAGCTCCTACATTGGATCGGATTTGCACGGTCAACATGTGGGAGCTGGCTTGCCTGCGAAGAGGCCCTCAGTCGCGCCGCATACCAATATGTGGAATATCATCCTCAAGGTATTCCTCACCCGCCACCACAAACCCATACCGCCCGTAATACCCCTGCAAATGCGCCTGGGCTGACAAGAAAATCGGCGTCTCGGGCCAGATATCCTCAATACGCTTGAGGCTCTCTTCCATCATCCGATGCCCCAGCCCCGTACCGCGTGCCACGGGCGCGACGATCACCCGGCCAATCACCACGTCACCGC
This sequence comes from Pseudomonas sp. GW821-FHT09A09, assembly GCF_059418405.1. Taxonomy (NCBI): domain Bacteria; kingdom Pseudomonadati; phylum Pseudomonadota; class Gammaproteobacteria; order Pseudomonadales; family Pseudomonadaceae; genus Pseudomonas; species Pseudomonas sp. GW821-FHT09A09. The sequence goes on along the minus strand of NZ_JBWKPU010000009.1, from coordinate 185,570 downwards.
CCTGGGACTCCGGGTCCAGCAGGCGCAGGTAGGCCACCAGCTCGTCGTTCTGCCACGCCATCAAGTGGTGGGTGTCGCCCGAGAGGTCTTGCCCGTCGAGGTCCTGGTAAACGCATTTCTGCTCCACGACGAAAACCTCGTTACGCAGGCGCAGGATGGCGTACAGCTGGTCCTTGCCCAGGTCATCGTGGTGTTTGCAGACCCATTCGACTGTCATGGTGTGCTCTCTTATCAAGTGTCTGTGCCGATAGTAAGCGCGGCGGGCGGCGCTGTCTAAATCTGGCATTTTTGTGAATGGCGTCAATTTGCCATCATTCTGTGCATTCGCCGCTGACTTCTTTGTGTAATCTGCAATGCAGTCTCATTGATGAGCTACTGTTAGAACCTCAGGTTGAGCCTGAGCTCAGGCCAACGCCTGCCCGCCAAGGACTTTGAGCATGCCGCGATTTTCTCGTGCCGTTGCTTTGATAGGAATGTTGCTGCTGGCGACACCGGCGCTCGCACAGCGTCTGCGCCTGGTAGCGGATGCCTGGCCTCCCTTTACCGATGCCACCTTGATCAATGGCGGCCTGGCCACCGACATCGTCACCACGGCCCTGGCGCGTGCGGGGTATGCCAGCGACTTCGAGCAGGTACCCTGGGCCCGCGCGCTGATGGGCGTGGGAGACGGGCGTTACGACGTGCTGGTCAATGCCTGGTACGACGATGCCCGCACGCAACTGGGGCAGTTTTCCGGCGAATACCTGCTCAATCGCGTGCGTTTCATCAAGCGCCGCGACGACCCCATCGACTACCAGAACCTGGAGCAACTGCACGACGAATCCATTGCCGTGGTGCGCGGCTATGCCTACTCGCCAGCGTTCGACCAGGACACCCAATTGCAGAAAGTACCGGTGCATAACTTCGCCATGGCCGTGCGCATGCTGGCGGCGCAGCGTGTGCGGCTGACGGTGGAAGATGAGTACGTGGCCCGTTACTACCTGGCGCGGGAGTCACCGCGTGTGCGCAATGCGGTGGAGTTCTTGCCCAAGCCCCTGACCGAAAACAGCCTGCACATCCTGGTGAGCCTGAAGAACCCGCAGCATGAGCAGATCGTGGCCAGCTTCGACCGGGAAATTGCCAAGATGAAGGTCGATGGCAGCTATGAGCGGTTGATGAAAGAGCACGGTATGTAGGCGGCTTTAGGGCCCCATCGCAGGCAAGCCAGCTCCCACATTTTGAATTGCGAATACCTTCAACTGTGGGAGCTGGCTTGCCTGCGATAGCGATCTAAGCCTCGCTGGTATCCTTGATCAAATGCGCCGCCAACGTCCGCAAAGGCCCCAACTGCCGACAGATCAACGCCAGTTGCGTCTGCACCAACCGCTGCCCTTCATCGATCTCATCCGGCATCTGCTCAAGGTCCGCCGCCAGGGCCTCTTCCGCATCACTCTGAATCGCAATCGGCTGCTTGTTCGCAAGCCCGGTGGCGATTTCATCAATACTCGCCGCCAGCGAATTACCGGCGCCGCCGATCAAATGCTCGCGCACTTCGGCCGGCAATTGGGTTTCCCGGTGTGCGCCCAAGCCAGACAAATAACTCAGCAAGGTGTGGGACAACACCAGGAACCGGAAGCCCACATCGGCTTCCTTCCGGAAATGCCCCGGCTCCATCAGCATGTTGGCCAGGGTGGTCGACAGCGCGGCATCGGCGTTGTGCGCGTTACGCCGGGCCAGGCGATAGGCCAGGTCGTCGCTCTTGCCGGCGGCGTATTGCTGCATGATTTGCCGCAGGTAGATGCTGTTGCACGTCAGGGTATTGGCCAGCACCTTGTTCAGGCGGCGGCCCTGCCAGTCCGGCAGGAACAGGAACACCGCCAGGCCGGCAATCAGGCTGCCCAGCAAGGTATCGAACAGCCGTGGCAGGAACAGCCCGTAGCCATCACCCACCTGGTTGAAGCAGAACAGCACCATCAAGGTGATCGCCGCCGTGGCCAGGGTGTAGCGGGTGGTACGGTTGATAAAGAACACCAGGCCGGCGGCAATGGCGAACAACGATTGCACCAGCGGGCTCGGGAACAGGTCGAACAGCGCCCAGGCCACGGTCAGGCCGATGGCGGTGCCGACGATCCGCTGGCCAAGCTTGCGCCGGGTGGCGCCGTAGTTGGGCTGGCACACGAACAGGGTGGTGAGGATGATCCAGTAGCCCTGGGACGGGTGGATCAAATGCACCATGCCGTAGCCGACACTCAGCGCCAGCGGCAGGCGCAACGCGTGACGGAACAGCAACGAGGTTGGCGTGAGCTGGGTGCGCAGGCGCGTCCACATTTCCTTGAGGTTGCGCGGCGCACGGTCGAGCAGGCTGCTGTCGGTGGCATCGGCCAGGGAATCGGGGTTGCTCGCATCGCCCAGCAGGCGGTCGAGGGTGGACAGGTTGGCGGCCAGGGCACGCAAGGAGCGCAGCAGCCCGCGCCAGGCCGGGTTGCTCTGGATGCGCAGGTGCTCCAGGGAGGCGTTCAGGTCGCCCAGGGCTTCGGCAAAACTGTCGTCATAGATGAACGGCTGGCGCAGTTGGATCGACTCGGCCAGGGTCTGGCAGGCCTTGCCTTGCTGGCGCAACAGGCGCTGGCAGCGGAACAGCACATCGCTATGGAAGAAGGCCTCGGCCAGGGCGTTGTAGGGGTAGTGGGACGAACTGGCGCGTTCGTGGATGTCCTGGGCCAGGAAGTACAGCTTCAGGTAGCGGCTGACCTTCGAGCCTGGGCGACCATTGCCCACGCGGTGCAGGATGATTTCCTTCGCCGCGTTCAATGCTGCGACCACGCGGCCGTTTTGCTGGGCCAGTTCCAGGCGGCGTGCTTCCACATCCAACTGGCGGATCGGCTCGAACAACGACGACTTGAGTTTGAGGTAACGCCCCAGCTCGCGGAACAACCGCGCCAGGCTCTGTTGCACCGGCTGGTTGGAAAACAGTGCCTGCCACAACACCGACAGCACGCCGTACCAGGCGGCGCCGGCCACCAGCAGCAAGGGCTCGTGCCAGAAGTCGGTTACCGCGCCGCCGCGCTGGTCCACGCCGATCATGGTGTACACCGACAGGATCAGCGTCGCCGAGGCAATTGCGCCATAGCGTTCGCCCAAGGCACCGAGCATGGTCAGGCAGAAACTGGCCAGGGCCAGGGCGATCGCGAAGATCCAGGGGTAGGGGAACAGCAGCTCCACCGACAGCGCGGCGATGCTGAAACACACCAGCGTCACCGCCAGGGCGTTGAGGCGGCCTTGCCAGCTGTCATCGGTCTCGGCCAGAGCGCTGGCGATAATCCCCAGGAACAGCGGGATCAGCAGTGTCATTTCATCCTGATACCAGCACAGCGCCATGCTGCCGGTGAGGGCGATGAATACCCGAACGCTGTAACTGAATTTATCCAGCGCCCACAGGCGCCGCATGGACTGCTTGAACGAGGTCGATGACATGAAGTCTGGAGTCTTCCGGGACGATGCCGCTAAATTGAGCCAGTAATGACGCCACGGCAAGCGTGGCGATCACATCTAACAGCAAAATTTTCTCGTTCACCACAAAACCAATGTGGGAGCTGGCTTGCCTGCGATAGCAGTGGTGAATTCACTACAGCCATCGCAGGCAAGCCAGCTCCCACAGGGGATAGCATTTCAAGGTTAAGCCGTGTCAGGCGTACTGCGCCGCCGCATAGCCCGAAGCCCAGGCCCACTGGAAGTTGAAACCACCCAGGTGACCGGTCACATCCAGCACTTCCCCAATAAAGTACAGGCCCGGGCTTTTCAGCGACTCCATGGTCTTGGACGACACTTCCCGCGTGTCCACGCCGCCTAGCGTGACTTCCGCGGTGCGATAACCCTCGGTGCCCGCAGGCACCAACTGCCAGCTGCCGAGTTTTTGCGCGATGTCGGCGATTTCGGCGTGGGTGTACTGCTTCATCGGCTTGGAGGCAAACCAGGTTTCGGCCAGCAGGTTAGCCATCTTCTTGGTGAAGATCTCGCCCAGCAGGGTTTTCAGTTCGCTGTTCGGGCGCTCGACCTGTTGCTGTTGCAGCCAGGTGTGGGCGTCGTGGTCGGGCAGCAGGTTGATCTCGACCGTATCGCCGCTTTCCCAATACGAAGAAATCTGCAAAATCGCCGGCCCACTCAGGCCACGGTGAGTAAACAGGATGTTCTCGCGAAAGCTCTGATCGTTGCAGCTCACCAGGCAATCCACCGAAGTGCCAGACAGCTCGCCACACAACTCCTTGAGCTGGTCGGTGATGGTGAACGGCACCAACCCGGCGCGGGTCGGCAGCAGTTCATGGCCGAACTGCTTGGCCACCTGGTAGCCGAAGCCGGTGGCGCCAAGTGTCGGAATCGACAGGCCACCGGTGGCGATCACCAGGGATTCGCAGCGCAGTTCGCCCAAGGTGGTCTGCAACTGATAGCCGCCGTCGACCTTGCCGATTTCCTGGATCGAGGTGTCCAGGTGCAGGTTCACGCCGACCTGGATGCACTCGTCCAGCAGCATGCCGAGGATGTCACTGGACTTGTTGTCGCAGAACAGCTGGCCGAGCTTCTTCTCGTGGTACGGCACGCCGTGCTTGGCCACCAGCCCGATGAAGTCCCACTGGGTATAGCGGGCCAGGGCGGATTTACAGAAGTGCGCGTTCTGGGACAGGAAGTTGGCCGGCTCGGTGTACATATTGGTGAAGTTGCAGCGACCACCACCGGACATCAGGATCTTCTTGCCGGCCTTGTTCGCATGGTCGATCAACATCACCTTGCGCCCACGCCCGGCAGCGGTCAGCGCGCACATCAAGCCTGCGGCGCCGGCGCCAATGATCACAACTTCGGTCGAGCGCAAAGCAATGTCCTCACAAAAACTTAATATGAAATGCAATCAAATGTGGGAGCTGGCTTGTGTGGGAGCCGGGCTTGCCCGCGATAGGATCACCTCGGTATGTCAGGTACACCGAGGTGATGCTATCGCAGGCAAGCCAGCTCCCACACAAGCCAGCTCCCACATTGATTCGGTTCCCACAGTAAATATGTGGGGTTCTTACAGGATGCGAACGCGCAACGAACGGCCCTTGATCTTGCCGTCATTCAAGCGCTGCAACGCTTGCTTGGCGATTCCGCGTTCCACGGCCACGAAGGCCTGGAAATCAAAGATCGCGATCTTGCCCACCTGGGCACCCGGAATCCCGGCTTCACCAGTCAGCGCGCCGAGGATGTCACCCGGACGCACCTTGTCTTTACGGCCAGCCGCGATGCACAGGGTGCTCATCTGTGGCAGCAACGGGCCACCGCTTTGCGGCTTGAGGTTGTCCAGTTGGTCCCAGTTCAGCGGGGTTTTCTGCAACTGCTCGATGGCTTGGGCACGGTGCGCTTCGGACGGCGCCACCAGGCTGATGGCGATGCCGGTCTCACCGGCGCGGCCCGTACGGCCCACGCGGTGGATGTGGATTTCCGAGTCGCGGGCCAGTTCGACGTTGATCACCATGTCCAGCGAGTCGATGTCCAAACCGCGTGCAGCAACGTCGGTGGCCACCAGTACCGAGGTACTGCGGTTGGCGAACATCGCCAGCACCTGGTCACGGTCGCGCTGTTCCAGGTCGCCGTGCAGGCCAACGGCGGAAATGCCCTTGGCCGTCAGGTGATCCACGGTTTCCTGCACTTGCTGCTTGGTAAAGCAGAACGCCACGCAGGAGGCCGGACGGAAGTGCGCCAGCACCTTGGTCACTGCGTCCATACGCTCTTCCGGCGAGATCTCGTAGAAACGCTGCTCGATCTGGTCGTCGGAGTGGAACGCTTCGGCCTTCACCTGTTGCGGCGCGCGCATGAATTTGGAGGCCAACTGCTTGATGCTCACCGGGTAGGTGGCCGAGAACAGCAGGGTCTGGCGGCGCGGCGGGGTCTTGCTGATGATGTCTTCGATGGCGTCGTAGAAACCCATGTCGAGCATGCGGTCGGCTTCGTCGAGGATCAGCGTGTTCAATCCGTCCAGTACCAGCGAGCCCTTGCGCAGGTGCTGCTGGATGCGGCCCGGGGTGCCGACGATGACGTGGGCGCCGTGCTCCAGGGAGGCGATTTGCGGGCCGAGGGACACGCCGCCGCACAGGGTCAGTACCTTGATGTTGTCTTCGGCACGGGCCAGGCGACGGATTTCCTTGGCGACCTGGTCGGCCAACTCACGGGTCGGGCACATCACCAGGGCCTGGCAGCCGAAGTAGCGCGGGTTGATCGGGTTCAACAGGCCGATGCCGAAGGCGGCGGTCTTGCCGCTGCCGGTCTTGGCCTGGGCGATCAGGTCCAGCCCCTTGAGGATCACCGGCAAGCTTTGCGCCTGGATCTGCGTCATCTCGACATAACCCAGCGAGTCGAGGTTAGCCAGCATGGCGGCGGACAGGGGCAAAGTATTAAAAGCGGTGGCGATGGTAGTCACGGGACTGGCTCTGCAAAACAAAATGTTGCGCAGTGTACCAGTCTCGAAGGATTTTCCCTGCAAGTTCTAGACGAGACGCCCGCTAGTGCTCGATATCATGCTCGCGGCTGACCACCCGTTTGCCGTCGGTGGGCGACAACTGCAGGAAGATCGCCGCCGCCAGCATTGCCATGATGCCCACGGTGAGGAAGGTCAATTGGAAGGCGCCGAGCACGCTTTCCACGCCATCGTTGCCGGCTTCGGCAGTAAAGCCGCCGAGCAGCGCACCGGCGCAGGCCACCCCGAGGCTCAGGGACAATTGCGCCACCACCGACAGCAAACTGTTGCCGCTGCTGGCCTGGGCGTCGTCCAGGTCGATCAGGGTAACGGTGTTCATCGCGGTGAATTGCAGGGAGTTGATCGCCCCCAGGATCGCCAGCATGCACAGCAGCAGCGGGTAGGGCGTGTGCTCGCTGACCAGGCCCATGCTGGCCAGCATGATGCCGAGGAACAAAGTGTTGCCGGTCAGCACCACGCGGTAGCCGAGCCGCTCGATCAGCGTGCGAGCGATGGACTTGGCGAACATCGCCGCTGCCGCCAGGGGCAGCATGCTCATGCCAGCTTCCGACGGCGAGTAGCCCAGCGCCACTTGCAGCAGCAACGGCACCAGGAACGGCAGGGCGCCGCTGCCCAGCCGCGCGAACAGGTTGCCGAGGATGCCCACGGCAAAGGTGCGGGTCTTGAACAGCACCGGTGAGAACAGCGGGTTATCGATATGCCCGGCTCGCAACCAATAGGCCGCCAGGCACGCCAGCCCGCCGAACAGCAGCAACATTACCCGCAGGTGCGGCAAGTGCAGTTCGCCCAGGCCTTCCATGGCGATGGTGATCAGCACCATCGCCGCGCCGAACAGCAGGAACCCCACGCTATCAAAACGCGTGCGTTCGCTGCCGCGCAGGTCGGGGATCAGTTTCCACACGGCGTAGCAACCGACCATGCCCACCGGCAGGTTGATCAGGAAGATCCAGTGCCAGGTCAGGTATTGCACCATCCAGCCGCCCATGGTCGGGCCGAGCAACGGGCCGAGCAGGCCGGGGATGGTAATGAAGCCCATGATCCGCACCAGCTCGGAGCGGGGGTAAGCGCGCAGCACCACGAGCCTGCCGACGGGTAGCATCAAGGCACCGCCCAAGCCCTGGATGACCCGCGCACCCACCAGCATGGTCAGGCTGCTGGACAGTGCGCACAGCAGCGAGCCAAGGGTGAACAGCATGATGGCGCCAAAGAAGATCTTCTTGGTGCCGAAACGGTCGGCGACCCAGCCTGAGGCCGGGATCAGCAAGGCGACGGTGAGCATATAGGCGATCACCACCCCTTGCATGCGCAGCGGGTTTTCCGCGAGGTCCCGGGCCATGGCCGGCAGTGCCGTGTTGAGGATCGTCCCGTCCAGCGACTGCATGAAGAAGGCAATCGCGACCACCCAGGGTAGCCAGCGGGCGGTCTTGGCATCGAGCGGGACGCGATTCGGCATGGAAAACCCTTTTGTTAGCAGGCTATGTGTCGGCGATTATGCGCCATCCGTCGCTCCTTTTCCCACTGGCGGTTCGTCTATATCTGACAGCGCGGCGTCCTTGCCCACCAAGAAATCCAACAGCGCACGGTGCACCGCCAAGGCGGCCTCGCGGGACTCCAGGTCGAGCAAATGGCCGGTGTGTTCGGCCACGGCAAAGCTGCTGCGCCCTACGTATTGCTTGAACAACTGCGCCTCGGCGGCCGGGGTGTATTCGTCCAGCGTGCCGTTGAGGAAATGCACCGGCGTTTCAATCTGCTTGAGGGCCGGCAGGTAGTTGCCATCGCCCAGCGCCAGCACTTGATGGATATGAAAGCGCGCCTGCCGGTACTCCGTGGTGGCCATGGTCGACAGGTGGCGATGGTTGTTGCGCTTGAGTCTGGGTGACAGGTACTTGCCGACAGTCTCGTTGAGCAAATGGCCAACGGCCGACTTGTCATCGGCTTCGATCAGCACGCGCACGCGCTCCACGTAGTCGAGCATGGCCTGGTTGAGGTTGGGCGCCAGGGCCATCACCACCGAGCTTTCGATGGAGGGCGGGTTGTGGGCCAGGGTCAGCAATGTGGAGATGCCGCCCCAGGAGGCCGACACCAGGTGGTTGACCTCAAAGCGCTCCACCAGGGCGCGCAGCATTTGCACTTCGTCGTCCTTGGTCACCAGGTCGAGGTCGGTGTTGTATTCGCGCGAATAGCCCGAGAAGGGCAGGTCGAACAGCAACACATTGAAGTGTTCCGCCAGGCATTTGCTGGTGCGCGCAAACGAGCGGGTGGTGGACAGCGCGCCGTTGACCATCAGCACGGTTTTCTTTTGTGGGTCGTTACCCAGTTGCTCTATGTGAACGTTGTAGTGCTTGAACAGCCTTTCAATGACAAAACTTCCATGGTTCATGTCAACGCTCCAGCTTGCCCTTTCCCGGGCAAGGTCGTGCATCACTTGGTCTCAAGTGGTTTAAGGGCGGCGGGGTTGGAATTATTGTTACCGCACGGACGTGGCTAGGTGCCACTAACCGTTATAACGGGGAATCTGGAGGGGAACAACAGGCCGAACGGCCAAAGTATGGAGAAGGGAAGCGTCGTCGCCGTGACGGTAATTCCCCTGTAGGAGCCGGCTTGCCGGCGATGGCGTCGTTAAGCGTGGTGCATGGCATACGGGCCCAATCGCTGGCAAGCCAGCTCCTACACGGGAACGGGGTGTTACATGACGCACCCACTGTAGGAGCCGGCACGGGGTGGGTTACAGGGTGAGGGTCAGGCGTTTGACCAGGGCGCCTGGCAATAGGTTGGACGCGGTGTTGCGCTGGCCGTAGGTGCTGGCCGACAACAGCAGTTCCCGATCGGCGGTCAGGGCTTCGAGTTGCGAGCCGAGCAGGCTGTACACGCTGTCATCAAAACGCATGGTGCTGACCGGCGCCTTGATCTCGCCGTCTTCCACCCAGAACGTGGCGAAGCGCGTCATGCCGGTCAGGCGGGCGGCGGGCAGGTCGGAGTAGTTCAGGTACCACAGGTTGCTGATGTACAACCCGGTGCCCAACTGCTTGAGGATATCGGCCTGGGCCAAGTCGCCTGCCGCCATCTGCAAGGCGCTGGGGGATTCATCGCTGCTGGCGCCGTTGGTGCTCAAGCCGTATTCGGCGGCACTGCGCGAGTTGATCAACTGGCCTTCGGCCTTGCCCGCATTGATCAGCGTGACATCACCGCGCGGGTAGCCCTCGGTGGAAAACCCCTGGCTCAGGGAACCGCTGATCTGTTCGCTCACCGTCACCAGCGGGCTCAGGGATTGCTCGCCGGCATACAGTTTTTGCAACGAGCTGCCTTTACTGGCGATGGCCTGGGCAGAAAAACCACCCCAGGTGATGATGCTGATGATTTCTTCAATCGCCGCCGGGGCCAGGTAGGCGCGGTATTGCCCGGGTGCGAGGGTGTGCAGCGGTCGGCCAAGGAACTCAAGTTGCTCGCGGGCCTGCTGGAAGCGTTCGGCGAACTCGGCGCTGTCCCAGGTGTGCCCGGCGTAGCTGGCTTTTACCGCTTCGCCATTGGCGTGGAACAGGCTGAAATCGAAGTTGAAGCTATTGGCGCGATGCCAGCCGAACGCACCGTCGGAGCTGGCGAAGCCACGGCTGATGGGGCCAGCGGCGTAGAACCCGACCAGGTCAACACCTTCAGCAGCCTGGCTGATGTCTTCCAGTACTTGGGCCAGCTCTGGCAATGGCCGGGCTTGTTCATTGTGGCTTTGCCAGGCGTTGTGGTTGAGCAGCAGGTACGGATCTTCTGGCAGCAGCGGCAGCGTTTCGCGCAGTTGCTGCAGGCCATCGGCGAGGCGCTGACGGTCCAGCTCCGGCTCGCCGGACAGGGTAATGCCCAGGTCGGCGTGGCGGCCGTCATTGATCAGTTTCAGGTTGAGGCTGGCCTGTTGCACCTGGCCCGCCTGGCGCACCTTGGCGTGGTTGAAGCGCACAAACTCGGACGCCTCATCGGCATAACCCAGGTGGAATTGCTCGCTGTCGGTGATGGCGTGCTTGAGCCATTCCACCAATGCCTTGAAGTTGTTCATCAGGCGTCTCCCCCAAATACATCGACATCACTGAATACGCAGGCGGGCGAGGCATGGCCGACGCGGATCACCTGGTTGGGTTCGCCTTTGCCGCAGTTGGGCGTGCCCAGTACCTTGAAGGTGGTGGCGTCGCCGACCGCGCTGAGGTTGCGCCAGAAGTGCGCGGAAATGGCGCGGTAGTTGGGGTTCTTCACCACGCCTTTGAGCTCGCCGTTCTCGATCAACTGGCCCCACTCGCAGCCGAACTGGAACTTGTTGCGCGCATCGTCGATGGACCACGAACGGTTGGTCGACATCAGGATGCCGTTTTCCACACCGTCAATCAGTTGCGCAAGGCTCTGATCGCCGGCTTCGATATTCAGGTTGGCCATGCGGTCGATGGGCGCGCGGTTCCAACTGCTGGCGCGGCTGTTGGCCACGCCGCTCATGCCCGAACGGAATTGCGACAGTGCCCCGCCCAGCGGCTTGAGCAGCAGCCCTTCGCGGATCAGGAACTGCTTGCTGGCGGCGGTGCCGTCGTCGTCATGACCGTAGCTGGCGAGTTGTTCGGGGATGTCCGGGTCGAAGGTCACGTTGAGCAACTTGGAGCCGTATTGCAGGTGGCCGAAATCGCTGGCCTTTACAAAACTGGTGCCAGCGTAATTGCGCTCATCGCCCAAGATGCGGTCCAGTTCCAGAGGATGGCCAATGGACTCGTGGATCTGCAGGATCATTTGGTCGGGCATCAGCAACAGGTCGCGCGGGCCGTTGGGCGTGTTGGGCGCGAGCAGCAATTGCAGGGCTTCGTCGGCGATGCGCGGCGCGGCACCCACCAGGCCGAAACGGCTGATCACATCAAAGCCGCCTTGCTGGCCGAAGTTGCTGCCGCCCAGGGTGCGGGTCTGGCTGTCGTTGCCGTCGTAGGCGGTGACGTTGACGCCAGGGAACACAAAGCGCTGGGCCTGGCGCAGTTCGGCGCCGGCGTTATTGAGGTAGATCTGTTCGACGTGAGTCAGGCCGAGGCTGACTTCCCAGTTCACCAGGCGCTCATCCTTGGGCACGGCGGCCGATTCGCTGCCGAGCAATGCGTAGCAGTCGCTCAGGGAAGGGAAGGGCTGTTGAAGCTCGGGCGACAAGTAGTCGGCGACGTCGCTGGAGACGTGTTGTTCGCGCAGGTCGAGCAGGGCGTGGGGCTTGATCTGCCGGGCTTGCTGTTCGGCGCGTTCGAGGGCGGCTTGCAGGCCCGCGAGGGAAATATCGTTAGTGGCAGCGTAGGCTTCGACGCCGTTGATGCGCACGGTGAGCATCGCGCCTTCGTCGTGGTTCAGGTGGGGCGGCTCGGCGACGTTCTTACGTACCGACAGGTATTGGCCGGATTCGCGCACGTAACGCAGCGAGAAGAATTCGGCGCGGGTGCGCAGGGCACTGAAGTGCTGCTTGAGTGTGGCGTGGTAATCGAACATGGGGCCTTCCTTGTGGGCGGCTCGGCGCGGGCAGGCAAACAGAGTAGGCCTGGGCTGGGAGCTGATCAAGGAAAGTGTAGGCGGGTGGTTTTTCGGCGTCTGGTCGGGCCTCATCGCGGGCAAGCCCGGCTCCCACAGGTGATCGAGTTGTTCAAACGAACTCGGTCGGTGTGGGAGCTGGCTTGCCTGCGATGGGAGCGCCGCGGTGTATCAGTTACTGCGCGATTTCACGCAGCGGCTTGCCACGCACCGGCGCATCGCCGGCCACGTAGTAGTCGGCGGTGCTGCGCGGCAGCGGCTGGCGGCCACGGATCTTGTCGGCGATTTTCTCGGCGATCATGATCGTTGGCGCGTTCAGGTTGCCGGTGGTGATGATCGGCATGATCGACGCATCCACAACACGCAGGCCCTGCATGCCATGCACGCGGCCCTCGCCATCCACCACCGCCATGTCGTCGGTGCCCATCTTGCACGAGCAGGACGGGTGGAACGCGGTTTCGGCGTGCTCGCGGATGAACTTGTCCAGCTGCTCATCGGTTTGCACGTCAATGCCCGGGCTGATTTCACGGCCACGGTATTGGTCCAGCGCCGGCTGTTGCATGATTTCACGGGTCAGGCGGATGCCGTCGCGGAATTCTTGCCAGTCCTGCTCGGTGGCCATGTAGTTGAAGAGGATGCTCGGGTAGTCCCGTGGGTTCTTCGACTTCAGCTGGATGCGGCCACGGCTTGGCGAACGCATGGAACCCATATGCGCCTGGAAGCCGTGCTCTTGCACACCGTTGCTGCCGTTGTAGTTAATCGCCACCGGCAGGAAGTGGTACTGGATGTTCGGCCATTCGAATTCTTCACGGGTACGGATGAAACCGCCCGCTTCGAACTGGTTGCTGGCGCCGATGCCGGTGCCGTTGAACAGCCACTCGGCACCAATCGCCGGCTGGTTGTACCAGAGCAGCGACGGGTACAGCGACACCGGTTGGGTGCAAGCGTATTGCAGGTACAGCTCAAGGTGATCCTGCAGGTTTTCGCCGACGCCTGGCAGGTCGTGGACCACCGGGATGTCGAGGCTTTCCAGCAGCTTGGACGGGCCAACACCGGAGCGTTGCAGCAGTTGCGGCGAACCGATTGCACCGCTGCACACGATGACTTCTTTGCGTGCACGGGCTTCAACGCGCTCTTCGGCAGCGCCGATCAGGTAACGCACGCCAACGGCACGCTTGCCTTCAAACAGCACTTTGTCGCTGAGGGCGTGGGTGACGATGGTCAGCGTGGAACGCTTCTTGGCGGTGTCCAGGTAACCGCGCGCGGTGCTGGCGCGACGGCCCTTCGGCGTGACGGTACGGTCCATCGGGCCGAAGCCTTCTTGCTGGTAGCCGTTCAAGTCTTCGGTACGCGGGTAGCCCGCCTGTACGCCGGCTTCAACCATGGCGTGGAACAGGGGGTTGTTGCCGGCTTTTGGCGTGGTCACGCTGACCGGGCCATCGCCGCCGTGCCAATCGTTCGGGCCGATGTCGCGGGTTTCGGCTTTACGGAAATACGGCAGGCAATCGAGGTAGGTCCAGTTTTCCAGGCCTGGCAGTTTCGCCCAGCCGTCGTAGTCCATCGCGTTGCCACGGATGTAGCACATGCCGTTGATCAGGGAAGAGCCACCCAGGCCCTTGCCGCGACCGCATTCCATACGGCGGCCGTCCATGTGTGGCTCTGGATCGGTCTCGTAGGCCCAGTTGTAGCGGCGGCCCTGCAGCGGGAACGCCAGGGCGGCGGGCATTTGTGTGCGGAAGTCGAAACGGTAGTCGGGGCCACCGGCTTCCAGCAGCAGGACAGTGACGCCTTCGTCTTCGGTCAGACGGGTCGCCAGGGTGTTACCGGCGGAGCCGGCACCCACAATGATGTAATCGTATTCTTGGGACATTGGATGCACCCTCTTTTGAGATAGTCAGGTCGGGCCTCATCGCGGGCAAGCCCGGCTCCCACAGGGGAACGCATTCCAAATGTGGGAGCTGGCTTGCCTGCGATAGGGGGCCTCACAGGCAACACAAAACTCGGGGTATCAGAACACCGAGGCGTAATCGCCCAGCTCAACCTGTACCGATTTGATGCGGGTGAAGTTGTTCAGCGAGCTGATGCCGTTCTCACGGCCAACACCCGACTGCTTGTAGCCACCGACCGGCATCTTCGCGTCGGACTCGCCCCAGGCGTTGATCCAGCAGATACCCGCTTCCAGCTGATGAATCACGCGGTGGGCGCGGTTCAAGTCCTTGGTCACCAGGCCAGCGGCCAGGCCGAAGTCGGTGTCGTTGGCGCGGCGGATCACTTCTTCTTCGGTTTCGTAGGTCAGGATCGCCATGACTGGGCCGAAGATTTCTTCACGGACGATGGTCATGTCGTCAGTGCAGTCGGTGAACACGGTCGGGGCCACGAAGGCGCCTTTGGCGAAGTCGCCGTCGGTCAGGCGATCGCCGCCGCACAGCAGGCGTGCGCCTTGCTCTTTGCCCTTGGCGATGTAGCCCAGCACGCTTTCCATGTGCTGGAAGCTGACCAGCGGGCCGAAGTTGGTGTTTTCGTCTTCCGGGTTGCCGATGCGAATGCGCGCAACGCGTTCAGCAATCTTGGCTTCGAACGCCGCTTGCAGGTGCTTGGGCACGAACACACGGGTGCCGTTGGTGCAGACCTGGCCGGAGCTGTAGAAGTTGGCCATCATCGCGGTGTCGGCGGCGCGGTCGAGGTCGGCGTCGTCGAAGATGATCAGCGGGGACTTGCCGCCCAGTTCCATGGTCACGTCTTTGAGCGAGGAGCTCGACGCGCTGGCCATGACTTTCTTGCCGGTGTCAGTGCCGCCGGTGAACGAAACTTTCTCGATGCGCGGGTGCTCGGTCAGCCAGGTGCCGACTTCACGGCCGCTGCCGGTCAGTACGTTGAACACGCCCGCCGGAACGCCGGCTTCGGTGTAGATCTCGGCCAGTTTCAGGGTGGTCAGCGAAGTGACTTCGCTTGGCTTGAAGATCATCGCGTTGCCGGCGGCCAGGGCCGGTGCAGATTTCCACAGGGCGATCTGGATCGGGTAGTTCCACGCGCCGATACCGGCGACCACGCCCAGCGGCTCGCGGCGGGTGTAGACGAACGAAGTGTCACGCAGCGGAATCTGCTCGCCTTCGATGGCCGGCACCAGGCCTGCGTAGTATTCCAGCACGTCAGCGCCGGTGACGATGTCGACGTACTTGGTTTCGGAGAAGGCTTTACCGGTGTCCAGGGTTTCCAGGGCGGCCAGCTCGTCGTTGCGCTCGCGCAGGATGTCGACGGCACGGCGCAGGATGCGCGAGCGCTCCATGGCGGTCATGGCGGCCCAGATTTTCTGGCCCTTTTCAGCGCTGACCACGGCACGTTCAACGTCTTCTTTCGTCGCGCGTTGCACTTGGGCGAGAACTTCACCGTTAGCCGGGTTGATGGCGTCGAAGGTGGCATCGCTGCCAGCGTCGCTGTAGCCGCCGTCAATGTAGAGTTTTTGCAGTTCGAAACGGGCCATAAAGTCCTCGCAAGTGCATAAGTGGTTGGCGTTAACCGCCGAACAGTGGGCCATAAGGGTGTGGCAACACTGAGCGACAGCAGTTCAGGGGTTGAGCGGTTATGTGTGCTCTAACTCACCTGCATGGCCAATTGGAAATCCATGTATTCGTAAGCGATCCGTTGCGCCTGCTCCGTGTCGAAAGCGTCTCCCGACAGGGCGCCGCGCAACCACAAACCGTCGATCAGGGCCGCCAGGCCTCGGGCTGCTTTGCGTGCGCGCGGCAGCGGCAGCACTCGGCGAAACTGGCAGCACAGGTTGGAATACAGACGTTGATCGTTGATCCGCTGCAACCTGTGCAATGACGGGTGGTGCATGCTGGTAGCCCAGAAGGCCAACCAGGTTTTCATTGCCGGGCCGTTGACCTGGCTGGCGTCGAAGTTGCCTTCGATAATCACCTGGAGGTGCGCCCGTGGGCTGTCATCCTTCAGGGCACGCCTGCGTTCGTGGACGTTGTCGATCAGCACGTTCATCAGGTAACGCATCGTCGCTGCGATCAGGCCGTTCTTGTCCTGAAAGTAGTGACTGATGATGCCGTTCGAGACGCCGGCCAAGCGGGCGATCAGCGCAATGCTGGCATCCCCCATCCCGACCTGATCGATGGCCGTCAACGTGGCTTCGATCAACTGCTGGCGGCGTATGGGTTGCATACCGACCTTGGGCATGTAGCACCTCTCCTTAGGCCTGCCGATGGGCGATAAACGTCCGTCGGCTTGATGGCCAGTCTATTTTGTTTTGATTGAACGTTCAATCAACAAAGAATAAGATCTGCGACAAATGGTCGCTGCCTACAGGTATTTCCTACAAATGGGCCGCGACATCTGACACCTGCAAAAATCCTTGAAACAGGCCGTATCAGGGCCTGGCCACCGCTTCGGCGGGGTTCAGGAATTTTCGGGGTGTCTTTATAACACCCGTCCGTCGACTGCCGAAAAATCGATGTCCCGGGATAACCGTTGCCTTGTGTTTCTCTCTCGCACTGCCCGGAGCATCTGCGCCATGAGTTCTGCCTCTCTTATAAAGACCCCGCCGGAAAAGGTCCGGGTCAACGGTTGGGTGTTCTACACCTCCACCGCGCTGATTCTGTTGTTGACCGCCATTCTGATCATCGCCCCGCAGGAGGCCGGGCGCATGCTCGGCGTTGCACAGGCCTGGCTTTCCAAAAGCTTCGGCTGGTACTACATGGTGGTCATCGCCGCCTACCTCGTGTTTGTGGTGGGCCTGGCGTTTTCGTCCTACGGCAAGTTGAAACTGGGCAGCAAGGACGACACCCCGGACTTCAGCTACGGCGCCTGGGCCGGCATGCTGTTCTCGTCCGGCATCGGCATCTCGCTGCTGTACTTCGGTGCGTCCGAGCCTCTGGACCACTACTTCAACCCGCCTGAAGGCGCCGCCGCCAGCAATGGCGCCGCGCGCCAGGCGCTGCAACTGACCTTCCTGCACTGGGGCCTGCATGGCTGGGCGATCTACGCCCTGGTCGGCCTGGCCGTGGCGTACTTTGCGTACCGCCACAACCAACCGCTGGCCTTGCGCTCGGCACTCTACCCACTGGTGGGCGAGCGTTGGGTGAAAGGTGCGGCCGGTCACGCGGTGGACGGCTTCGGCATGTTCGTGACCCTGCTGGGCCTGGTGACCAACCTGGGCATTGGCTCGATGCAGGTGTCGTCGGGGTTGGAAAACCTGTTCGGCATGCAGCACAGCAACACCAACCTGCTGATCGTGATCATCGTGATGAGCACCGTGGCGACCATCGCCGCCGTGTCGGGTGTGGAGAACGGCATTCGCCGCCTGTCCAACCTCAACATCGTGCTGTTCAGCGGCTTGCTGATCTTTGTGCTGCTGTTCGGTCCGACCTTGCACTTGCTCAACGGCTTTGTGCAGAACATCGGCGACTACATGAACGGCCTGGTGCTGAAAACCTTTGACCTTTATGTGTACGAAGGCGACGCCGACAAGACCGAGCGCTGGATGGGCCTGTGGACCCTGTTCTACTGGGCGTGGTGGATTTCCTGGGCCCCATTCGTCGGCATGTTCATCGCGCGTATTTCCCGTGGTCGCACGGTGCGTGAGCTGGTGGCGGGCGTGCTGTTGATTCCACTGGGTTTCACCCTGGCGTGGCTGTCGATCTTCGGCAACTCGGCCCTGGACCTGGTGCTGAATCACGGTGCAGTGGAGTTGGGCAAGACGGCGCTGGAACAACCGTCCATGGCCATCTACCAACTGCTTGAGCATTACCCGGCGTCGAAAATCGTCATCGGTGTGTCGATCTTCGTAGGCTTCGTGCTGTTCCTGACCCCGGCGGATTCCGGCGCGGTGATGATGGCCAACCTTTCGTGCAAAGGCGGCAACGTGGACGAAGATGCGCCGCACTGGCTGCGGATCTTCTGGTCGGCGGTGATCACCCTGGTGACCATCGGCCTGCTGTTTGCCGGTAACTTCGAAGCCATGCAAACCATGGTGGTGCTGGCAGGGCTGCCGTTCTCGGTGGTGCTGATTTTCTTCATGTTTGGCTTGCACAAGGCGATGCGCCAGGACGTGGCCATCGAACAAGAGCAGGCGCAACTGGCAGAGCGTGGCCGTCGTGGTTTCAGCGAGCGTTTGACCGCGCTGGACCTGCAACCGAGCCAAGGCACGGTGCAGCGTTTCATGGACAAGCACGTCACGCCGGCGTTGGAAGAAGCCGCGAGCGCTCTGCGTGAGCAGGGCCTCGAAGTGCAGACCTTGCTCGGTAAGTCCAAGCGCTGCATCGGTGTGCGTATCGAGATGGAAGAGGGTAACCCGTTTGTCTACGAAGTGAGCCTGGATGCTTACTCGTCGGCACCGACCGACCTGCCCGAGGAAGAGCGCACCCGTTACTACCGGGCCGAGGTCTACCTGCACAACGGACCTCAGGAATACGACCTGATGGGCTTTACCCAGGAACAGATCACCCGGGACGTGCTCGATCAGTTTGAAAGCCATCGGCAGCTCCTTGGCCGTGTCTATAGCTGATGATTGAGCTGTGCGGCGCCGTCACTGGTGCCGCTGGTTCATGATTGAAATGAGGTCAACTGTGGGAGCTGGCTTGCCTGCGATTGCAATGGTGAATTCACCACCGCTATCGCAGGCAAGCCAGCTCCCACATCGACCGCATTTCTTTAGTTGGATTTAGCCCAGGTTCTTGCCTAGCAAGGCATGGTACAGCTCGCTGTCCCCCAGAATCCCCACCACCTGGTTGTTGTCATGCAACACCAGCTTGTTCCCGGTGTGATACCGAATCTGCAGCGCATCGCGCATGCCGATGTTCGAATCCACCAGCGTCGGTATCCGGCCCAAACCTTCCACTGCTTGCCCCGGCGCCCAGTTCTGCAGGTTCATCACCGCGCCATTCTGGCGGGCACCCTTGATGGTGTTGCCTTCGGCCAGGTCCAGCCACGAGTCGCCGCCCGGGTCCAGGCACACCGAACCGTTGACGCGTTTGCAGTTGTCCAGGGTGCGCATCAGGCTGCGGCCGCACAGCACGTTCAGCGGGTTGGTATGGGCGACGAAGGTGCGCACATAGTCATCGGCCGGGTTCAGCACGATCTCTTCCGGCACGCTGTACTGGATGATCTTGCCGTCTTTCATGATCGCGATACGGCTGCCAAGCTTGAGTGCTTCGTCGAGGTCGTGGCTCACGAACACGATGGTCTTGCTCAGCTTGCGTTGCAGTTCCAGCAGCTCGTCCTGCAGGCCCTGGCGGATCAGCGGGTCGAGGGCGGAGAAGGGTTCGTCCATCAGCAGGATATCGGCGTCCATCGCCAACGCACGGGCCAGGCCCACGCGCTGCTGCATGCCACCGGACAGCTCATCCGGCTTCTTGTTGCGCCACTGGGTCAGGCCCACCAGCTCGAGTTTTTCATCCACCAGCTTGCGCCGGTCTTTCTCCGGGCGACCCTGCATCTCAAGGCCGAAGCTGATGTTCTCGCGCACCGTCAGCCACGGCATCAGGGCGAACTTCTGGAACACCATGGCAATGCGCTTGGTGCGCATCATTTTCAGCTCGGCGGGGGTGCAGGAGGCGATGTCGATCTGGCGACCTTCATGCTCCACGAACAACTGGCCGCGGCTGACAGTGTTGAGGCCGTTGATGCAGCGCAGCAAGCTCGACTTGCCCGAGCCCGACAGGCCCATCAGCACGCAGATCTCGCCTTTCTCGATGTCCAGGCTGGCCTTTTCAACGCCAACGATCTGCCCGGTCTTTTTCAGGATCTCGTTGCGGTGCATCCCCTGGTCCAGCAGCTTGAGCGCTTCGCGTGGGTCTTTGGAGAAGATCACATCGACATTGTCGAATCGGATAATGCTCATGCATCACCCCCTACTTTGGCGTCGGGTTGTTTGCAGATGCGGTCGAGCATGATGGCCAGCAACACGATTGCCAGGCCGGCTTCAAAGCCCAGGGCGATGTCGGCGGTGTTCAGTGCGTTGACCACCGGTTTGCCGAGGCCGTCGGCGCCAACCAGGGCCGCGATCACCACCATCGACAACGACAGCATGATGCATTGGGTAATGCCGGCAGCGATGCTCGGCATGGCGTGGGGCAGTTCAATGCGCGAGAGCAACTGACGGCGCGAGCAGCCAAAGGCCTTGCCGGCGTCCATCAACTCTTGCGGTACATCACGGATACCCAGGTAGGTCAGGCGGATAGGCGCGGCAATCGCGAACACCACCGTGGAAATCAACCCAGGCACCACACCCAGCCCGAAGAGGGTCAGGGTAGGGATGAGGTAGACGAAGGTCGGTACGGTCTGCATCAGATCGAGCACCGGCCGCATCATGGTGTAGAACATCGGTTTGTGCGCGGCAACAATGCCCAGCGGCACGCCGATGACCACGCAGACCAGGGTGGCGAACAACACCTGCGCGAGGGTTTCCATGGTTTCCTGCCAGTACCCCAGGTTCAGGATCAGCAGGAAGGAGGCGATGACAAAAACAGTCAGGCCCCATTTGCGTTGAATGAAGTGAGCCAGCAGTGCAATCAGACCGATCAATGCCAGCGGATTGAACCAGGTCAGCGCAAACGTCACGCCGTGGATCATCGTTTCCAGTGTCGATGCGATTGCGTCGAAGTAGTTGGCGCCATGTTTGGTCAACCATTCGACGAAGGCAGCGATGTACTGGCCTAGTGGGATTTTCTGTTCAGTCAGCATGGTAGTGAATGTCCACATGCGAAAGGGAAAACATCCCGGGGCAGCGCACCGCCCCGGGGTCAGCGATTACTTGGCGAGATAAGCTTTAACGGCCTCCAGACCTGGTTTGCCATCAACGGTGGTGACACCGGCGAGCCAGGTGTCGAGCACTTGCGGGTTGGCCTTGAGCCAGGCCTTGGCGGCGACGTCGGGTTTCTGTTTGTCGTCCAGGACTTTACCCATCAGGGTGCTTTCCATGTTCAGGGTGAACACCAGGTTTTTCAGCAGCTGGCCAACGTTGCTGCATTCCTGGGTGTAACCCTTGCGGGTGTTGGTGTAGATGGTGGCCTGGCCGTAGTTGGGGCCGAACGAATCGTCACCCCCGGTCAGGTACTTCATCTTGAAGCGGGTGTTCATCGGGTGCGGTTCCCAGCCGAGGAACACGATGGCCTGGTCGCGCTTGGTGGCGCGTTCCACTTGCGACAGCATCCCGGCTTCGCTGGACTCGACCACTTTGAAGCCAGCGGTTTTCAGGCCGAAGGCATCTTTGTCGATGAGGGTCTGGATGGTGCGGTTGCCGTCGTTACCCGGCTCGATGCCGTAGATCTTGCCGCCCAGCTCATCCTTGAATTTGGCGATATCGGCGAAGTCTTTAAGGCCTTTGTTGTACAGCGCCTCGGGCACCGCCAGGGTGTACTTGGCGTTTTCGAGGTTGGCGCGGACGGTTTCCACGGTGCCGGCATCACGGTACTGCTTGATGTCGTTTTCCATGGTCGGCATCCAGTTGCCGAGGAAGATGTCCATGTTCTTGCCGTCAGCCAGGGACTTGTAGGTCACTGGCACCGAAATCATCGTGGTGCGGGGCTTGTAGCCCAGGCCCTTGAGGACTTCGCTGGTGGTCGCGGTCGTGACGGTAATGTCGGTCCAGCCGACATCGGAGAAGTTGACGGTCTGACATTGTGCCGGTTCTGCAGCGTGCGCCAGGACTGGCAGACTCAACATGGCGGCCAACAACAACGAGGGTGAACCTTTCATGGGGCTAGACTCCTGTGTTTTTTCTGGCGGCGTTCGCCGCGCTTTATAGGTGTTGCGGTTGGTGCGTGCGACAACAGCTCTGGCACGGTGCCTTGCAAACGAGTCGAGACTGATCATGTACCAGTGAAAATCTGACGCCTACAGGGGGCGTCGTATCCAGTACAGGGATGGTCGTATCCAGTGTCGGTGACGTCGCTTACAGATTTTTTCCACGGCAAAACTGCGGTTTTTACCGATCTGCACCGCTAAAAACGGCCAAAACAAGTGATCGAACGCGAGCGACGTTACTGAGCATGGTCACGTCGGTGTGAGACGCCGTGATGACGGATAAAAGCTAGATGATGCCGCCATCTGGGCGATCTGAGCGTAGCAGCTCCTTGGTGCCTGGCCTGTTCACCCGAGGAGTTGCACGGCAATGGCTATCAGTGTTTTCGACCTGTTCAAGATCGGCATCGGGCCTTCGAGTTCTCACACCGTCGGCCCCATGCGCGCCGCGGCATTGTTCGTCCAGGCACTGCGTGAACGTGAATGGTTGGAACAAGTGCGGCGCGTCGAAGTTCAGCTCTATGGCTCGCTGTCCGCCACGGGCATCGGCCATGGCAGCGACACCGCCACCATCATGGGCTTGATGGGGGAATGGCCGGATGCAATCGACCCCTCGCAGATCGGCCTGCGTATTCACACCTTGCGCGAAACCGACACGCTGCTGCTGGACGGGCGTTTGCCGGTGCCGTTCGTGTGGGCGCGGGACATGCGCCTGCTCGACGAAAACCTGCCGTTCCATCCCAATGCCATGACCCTGGTGGTGTACGGCGATGACGGCGAGCTGCACCGCGACACCTACTATTCAGTCGGCGGCGGTTTTGTGGTGGACGAAGCCCAGGCACAAAGCGGTGTGGCCGACATGGACCGCACCGAGTTGCCTTACGATTTTTCCAGCGCGGTGGAGCTGCTGCAGCTGTGTAAGACCCACAACCTGCGCGTGGCCGAGTTGATGATGGCCAACGAAAAGGTGTGGCGCTCTGAAGAAGAGATCCGCAGCGGCCTGATGAAGCTCTGGCGCGCCATGCAAGATTGCGTGGAACAAGGCCTCAAGCACGAAGGCATCCTGCCCGGTGGCCTGAACGTGCGCCGGCGTGCGGCCAAGTTGCATCGCAGCCTGCAGGAATTGAACAAGCCCAACGTGATCGGTTCGACCTTGAGCGCCATGGAATGGGTCAACCTGTTCGCCCTGGCGGTCAACGAAGAAAACGCGGCCGGTGGGCGCATGGTCACCGCACCGACCAATGGCGCGGCGGGGATCATCCCGGCGGTGCTGCACTACTTTATGAAGTTCAGCGAGGACGTCACCGAAGCCAATGTGGTCGACTACCTGCTCGGCGCGGCGGCGGTGGGCATCCTGTGCAAGAAAAACGCTTCGATCTCAGGCGCCGAGGTGGGCTGCCAGGGCGAAGTGGGCTCGGCCTGCGCCATGGCGGCGGCCGGCTTGGCGGAAATCCTCGGCGCTACGCCGGAGCAATTGTGTAACGCCGCTGAAATCGGTTTGGAACATAACCTCGGCCTTACCTGCGACCCGGTGGGCGGGTTGGTGCAGGTGCCGTGCATCGAGCGTAATGCGATTGCGGCGGTGAAGGCGATCAACGCGGCGCAGATGGCCTTGCGCGGGGATGGCCAGCATTTCATCTCCCTGGACCGGGTGATCCGCACCATGCGCGATACCGGGGCGGACATGCATGACAAGTACAAAGAGACATCGCGGGGTGGGTTGGCGGTGAGTGCCGTGGAATGTTGAGCCTTTGAAATGGCTATCGCCGGCAAGCCGGCTCCTACAGGAGTGCGCGTTCCATTGTAGGAGCCCGGCTTGCCGGCGATAGCGTCAGCCCAGGCAACACTGCTCATAAAGTGAACACCCGGATCCAAAAGCGCCACCTTTTAGCGCGTCGCAAACAGATAAGTAGCTCCCAAACGATTTCCCGCCTGATCCCTCGTCATCCGCGCTTGCGGTGACAGACTTCTCCCACACCCGCAAAGCGCCTTCCCACAAGTGCTACCGATCTGCTCACACCCCTCAGGTAGGCCTGCTCCTACGCCCATTTCGGGTCATATCCCGCACATACCGCGCGGGCTTATATAGACGCGTCATGAGGTCGTTTTTAGGAGTTATTGGACGGCCATTCAATTTTAGGCATGGCATTTGCTCTATCAATTCAAAGCCTCGTTCTGTGTCGCAGACGAGCGCAATAACAAGAGCCTCGCCTGAGGCCATCACCCGCTTTGTGTGAGGAGATACCGCGATGACGTCGTTCAACTCCGGGGCCCAACCCCAGAACCGTGCGCCTCAATCCATCGGCTTTTTGCTGCTGGACAATTTCACGCTGATTTCCCTGGCTTCCGCAGTCGAACCGCTGCGCATGGCCAACCAACTCTCCGGCCGCGAGTTGTATCGCTGGACCACCTTGAGTGTTGACGGAAACCAGGTGTGGGCCAGCGACGGTCTGCAGATCACCCCCGATGCCTCCATGCACAAAGCCCCAGCCCTGGACACCGTGATTGTGTGCGGCGGCGTGGGTATCCAACGTACCGTGACCCGTGAGCACGTGTCGTGGCTGCAAAGCCAGGCGCGCCAGTCCCGCCGCCTTGGCGCGGTGTGCACCGGCAGCTGGGCCCTGGCCTGCGCCGGGTTGCTGGATGGGTTCGATTGCAGCGTGCACTGGGAATGCCTGGCGTCGATGCAGGAAGCCTTCCCCCGCGTGGCCATGAGCACACGCCTGTTCACCCTCGACCGTAACCGCTTCACCAGTTCGGGCGGCACCGCGCCGCTGGACATGATGCTGCACCTGATCAGCCGCGACCACGGCCGTGAACTGTCGGCCGCCATCTCTGAGATGTTCGTGTACGAACGCATCCGCAACGAACAGGACCACCAGCGTGTGCCGCTCAAGCACATGCTCGGCACCAACCAGCCGAAGCTGCAGGAAATCGTCGCGCTGATGGAAGCCAACCTGGAAGAGCCGATCGACCTGGACGAACTGGCGGTGTATGTCGCCGTGTCCCGTCGTCAGCTGGAGCGCCTGTTCCAGAAATACCTGCACTGCTCGCCGTCGCGCTACTACCTCAAGCTGCGCCTGATCCGTGCTCGGCAGTTGCTCAAGCAAACGCCGATGTCGATCATCGAAGTGGCGTCGGTGTGCGGGTTTGTCTCCACGCCGCACTTCTCCAAGTGCTACCGCGAATACTTCGGCATTCCGCCACGGGATGAGCGCGTAGGCTCCAACACCACCCAACAGGTGGCGATGATGCCGATTCCGCAGGCGCTGGTGTTGTCACCGTTGTCGGGGCCGATGTCGGCGTTGAGCCAGGCGCGTAATGAGTCGACGTTTGCCAGCGTAAGGCTTTAGACCGAGTCGCCTTCATCGCAGGCAAGCCAGCTCCCACAGTTGGAACGCATTCCCCTGTAGGAGCTGGCTTGCCAGCGATAGCAATCTATCAGGCGCCAGAGTTCTGCTTGAACTGCACCAACGCCGGCAACAACTGCTTGTCGATCGCCTGGCGCACCGCCGGCAAAATCGTCGCACTGCCGGTGTACATCTGTTCCACCATGCCCTTGAGTGCCTTGGCCCGAGCCGCACTCAAGCCGCGTACCGCGCACTCGCAAGCCTGCTCGGCGGTGGCGCCGCTGGACACTTCAAAACCCAGCGAGCGCAGGTGGCCCAGCAGGTCATCCTGGTCAATCAAATCCGCGTGCATCATGGCGTTTTTCCTGGTGTAGGGAGCGGGGTCTGACCTCGATTCTGGTAGCCCCCCGAGCGGTCGGCAAGGGCAGAATCAACGAATGCCTCAGATGGCTATGAGCATGTCGTTTTCGGGCCATTTACCGACAGCAGTAATAGGCACACTGAATGCCAGGCAAGCACCTTGAAGGTTTGGTCACCCTCGGGATGTCACGCTCACACCAAGCGCTCTGCCCCGATCCAGTCACGGCTGGGTTGGGGCTTTTTTTGCCTGGGTTTTGGGGTGTTTGTACCAGCCTCATCGCAGGCAAGCCAGCTCCCACATTTGACCGAGTTCCACCTTTGGAATGCATTCCCCTGTGGGAGCTGGCTTGCCTGCGATGGCTGCACCTCGGTCTACCGTTGCAATACCAATATCCGCGACAACAACTCATCCCGATCGATATAGCACCCCTGAAAATGCCGCGCCCCGGACGCCGGGTCGAATGCATTGCGCGCATGCAACGTCCGGCGGTTGTCGAAGCACCATAGCTCCCCCGGATTCAGGCGTTTTACCACGCGAAAACGCTCCTCCCGCGTCATCGCAATAAACCGCCGATACGCGCGGTAGAGCAGTGGCATCTGCTCCACGCTGGCCTCGAACGGCCCGCGCAGAAAGTTAGCCATGCGGATCTCCGACACTTCGCCCAGGGCATCCAGCGCGATGATCGGTGCGAGCCGGCGGTAGTCGCTGTGGCGGTCCTTGTTGCGAAATTCCACGGGGATCTCACACAGTGCACGAAACGCCTCGGGGTCTTCGTTGCGCAGGGCCTGGGCGATGGCAAATCCGTCGACAAAAATGCTTTCGCCACCGTCGGCGTCGTTCACCAGGCAATGCAGGAATTGCAGGCCCGGTTGCAGCTCCCGCGTCGGCAAATCACTGTGCAGCGGCAGGTTGAAAGCGGTGTAGGCATTGCTGTCGGCATCGGCCTTGGATTGCACGTTGAACAGCACGCCGAAGTTGCTCTCGCGGATGAACGAAATGCGCTTGGCGATGGACGCCAGGGAGCCGGGCTCGGTGGGCACGCCACGGATTTGCGTCAGGCCGGTGTCGCGCAAGGCCAGCAGCCATTGCAGCAACGTGTCGGAGTCTTGCATGACGGCTGCATAGTCGAAAATCGGCAGCTCGAAACGGCTGTCCCACAGCTGGGATTTGGGTTTTGCCGCACGCCGTTCGGCACGGGACTCATCGTCGTAGGCGTGAGCCCGCAACCAGCCAGGGTCATACCGGCTATGGTGGCCGCCGCTCCATTCCACGCTCAGGTCACCTTGCACGATGTGCGCGCTGATTGCGGTGAGCTGCTCGTCTACATCGACGATCTCCAGCACCTGCTCGCGGGTCACGCTGTACACGCAGTGCGCGCACGGGCAGTTGTCCCGCAGCCACTGATGATGGAATGGGCTGACCCGTCCATCGGCCCAGCGCACGCGAATCTGATCGTCGAGTACCTGGACCTCGTCGAGGTCACAGATCTTCGGGTAGGTACGGAAATCGGCAACAGCGGCGGCGGTTTGCATGGTGGCTCCTTGTTTTTATTTTTTGGGTGGCAGTCCAATCACTCGGCCAAGCAGGGCGGGGCGTGGCAGGTCGGCCTGTTCTGCGCTGATGGCCGTGAGTTTTTCCAGCGTGGCCTCGGTGAACGGCGCGGAGTGCGGGCCGGCGAGGTCGACGTGCAGCAGCATCTGTTCGTTGCCCGCCAATTCCTTCTCGTCGCCCACGAGGTGCAGGCTGTGATAGAGGTGCAGGCGCTTGGCGTCATGGGCGATGAGTTGGGTGTGCACCTCCACCTCGGCGCCGAGTTTCACCTCGTGCAGGTAGTTCAGGTGCAGCTCGAGGGTGAACAGCGAATGGCCGCTGGCTTCGCGGTTTTCACTGTCCAGGCCCAGGGTGTCCATCAGTGCATCGGTGGCGTAGCTGAAGATCAGCAGGTAGAACGCATCGCGCAGATGGCCGTTGTAGTCCACCCAGTCGGGCTGGATGTGGGTGGTGTAGGTCGTCAGTGCAGGCATGACATAAATTCCGGGTAGGTACTCGGTCAACTGTAGGAGCCGGCTTGCCGGCGATGGCGTCCTTGAGGGGGCTATCGCCGGCAAGCCGGCTCCTACAGGGATCAACAGCGGTTATTCAGCGAATGTCATACCGTGTTTTTCCTTGGTGGTCTTCACCGCTTCCAGCACCGCCAGCAGGCAATCATCACGATAGCGTTCCAACGCCGAAATGCTGTGCTTGCCCAACTGATCGCTGGTGCCGTCCACCACGTCATCGATCAACTTGTCGGTCAGCTCCGGCGCCGGCAGGTAGGTCCATGGCAGTTGCAGCGCCGGGCCGAATTGCGCCATGAAGTGCCGCATACCGGCATCGCCGCCAGCCAGGGTGTAGGTCAGGAAGGTGCCCATGAACGACCAGCGCAGGCCGGCGCCAAAGCGGATCGCGTCGTCGATTTCGCCGGTGGTGGCCACGCCGTCATTCACCAGGTGCAGCGCCTCGCGCCAGAGCGCTTCGAGCAGGCGGTCGGCGATGAAGCCGGGGACTTCCTTGCGCACGTGCAGCGGGCGCATGCCAAGGGATTCATACACCTTGATCGCGGCTTGAATGGCCTCCGGTGCAGTGTTCTTTCCGCCCACCACTTCCACCAGCGGCAGCAGGTAAACCGGGTTGAACGGGTGGCCGACCACGCAGCGTTCCGGGTGGGTCGATCCTTCGTAGAACTCGCTTGGCAACAGGCCGGACGTGCTGGAGCCGATCAATGCGTTGGGCTTGGCCGCGGCGCTGATCTTGCTGTGCAATTCCAGCTTCAGCTCGAGACGTTCCGGAGCGCTTTCCTGGATGAAGTCGGCGTCTTTCACGCACTCCTCGATGGTGGCGACAAAGCGCAGGCGGTCCTGGGATGCACCCGGCGCCAGGCCTTGTTTCTCCAGGGCGCCCCAGGCATTGGCGACGCGTTTGCGCAGCGCAGCTTCGGCGCCGGGCGCCGGGTCCCAGGCCACGACGTCCAGGCCATGGGCCAGGGCGCGGGACACCCAGCCGCTGCCGATGACACCGCTGCCGAGGGCGGCGAAGGTTTTGATTTCGGTGATAAAGCTCATGGCATATTCCTGAATGGAGGCAGTGTAGGAGCCGGCTTGCCGGCGATGGCGTCAGAGGCATCGCCACAGGCATGAGGGCCTCATCGCCGGCAAGCCGGCTCCTACAGGGTTGGTTGTGTTCTGAAAGGATCAGCCGCGCTTGGTCAGGCCCATCTTCACGCGGCCTTCGGCCGGGGTCATGACCCGTGCGCCCAGGCGGCTGAGGATTTCACTGGCGCGCTCCACCAGTTGGCCGTTGGTGGCGAGCACGCCTTTGTCCAGCCACAGGTTGTCTTCCAGGCCGACGCGCACGTTGCCACCCAGCAGCACCGCTTGTGCGGCCATTGGCATTTGCATGCGGCCGATGCCGAAGCCCGCCCACACGGCGTTGGCCGGCAGGTTGTCGACCATGGCTTTCATGGTGGTGGTGTCGGCCGGCGCGCCCCACGGGATGCCCAGGCACAGTTGGAACAGCGGGTCGTCCAGCAGGCCTTCCTTGATCATCTGCTTGGCGAACCACAGGTGGCCGGTGTCGAAGATTTCCAGCTCGGCCTTCACGCCCAGCTCCTGGATGCGTTTGGCGCCGGCGCGCAGTTGCGCAGGGGTGGAGACGTAAATGGTGTCGCCATCGCCGAAGTTCAGGGTGCCGCAGTCCAGGGTGCAGATTTCTGGCAGCAGCTCTTCCACATGGGCCAGGCGGGTCAGCGGGCCGACCAGGTCGGTGTTGGTGCCGAACTCCATCGGGTTCTCGCCGCCACCGATCTCCAGGTCGCCGCCCATGCCGGCGGTGAGGTTGACGATGATGTCGATGTCGGCCTCGCGGATGCGCTCCATCACTTCGCGGTACAGGGCCACGTCGCGGCTGAACTTGCCGGTTTGTGGGTCACGCACATGGCAGTGCACAACCGTGGCACCGGCCTTGGCGGCTTCTACCGCGGCGGCGGCGATTTGTTTGGGAGTGACCGGCACGTGTGGGCTTTTGCTGGTCGTGTCGCCAGCACCGGTGAGTGCGCAGGTGATGATGACGTCGTGGTTCATGAGGCGGTTCCTTACAGGCGGGCGTAGTAGTGCCGTTCGCAGCCAGGAGCGGCTGCGAAACGGTGATTCAAATCAGGTTATTTGCTGGTCAATTGCAGGTTGGCGGCGGCCGGCTTGCCGTCGAAAGTGGTCACGCCTTCCAGCCAGCGGGCCTGGTCTTGCGGGTGATCCTTGAGCCACTGCTTGGCGGACTCGATGGCGTCCTTGTGGTCCAGCAACGGCTGCATCATCCGGCTCTCGTCGGCGGCGGTGAAGGTGAGGTTGGTCAGCAACTTGTGGATGTTCGGGCACTGTTCGGCGTAGGTCGGCGACGTGACGCTCCACACGGTGGCCATGCCTTCGTTCGGGCCCAGGGCGTCGTCGCTGCCGGTGAGGTAAGTCATGGCGACGTTGACGTTCATCGGGTGCGGCGCCCAGCCGAAGAACACCACGGCTTCCTTGCGGCGAACGGCGCGGTCGACGGCGGCGAGCATGCCGGCTTCGCTGGACTCCACCAGCTGGAACTTGCCCAGGCCGAATTGGTTCTTGGCGATCATCGCCTTGATCTGGGTGTTGGCGCCCGAGCCGGGTTCGATGCCGTAGATCTTGCCGCCCAGTTCTTTTTCGAACTTGGCGATGTCGGCGAAGGTCTTCAAACCCTTGTCGGCCAGGTAAGTCGGCACGGCCAGGGTGGCCCGCGCGTCTTCCAGGCTCGGCTTGTCGAGGACCTTGACCTGCTTGGCATCAACAAACGGGGTAATGGTCTGCGTCATCAGCGGGTTCCAGTAGCCGAGGAACAAGTCCAGGCGTTGGTCGCGGATGCCGGCGAAAATGATTTGCTGGGAGGCGCTGGTTTGTTTGGTTTTGTAGCCGAGGCCGTCGAGCAACACTTGGGTCATGGCGCTGGTGGCGATTACGTCGGTCCAGTTCACCACGCCCATGCGCACGTTCTGGCAGGACGCCGCGTCGGCGGCCAGTACGTTCGTGCTCAAGATGGCGCTGGCGCTGAGTGCAAGCACGCAGCGGCTGATCAGTCGGTTCATGGTGGATCCCTCGGCAGGTCGTTATTGTGGGGTCCGGCGTCTTTGTGCGCCGTGAGGCCAAGTTACGTACCTTCGCGGGCGACAAAACGCACGGCGGCGACCAGCTCTTGCACTGCAGCGACCTGCCCCCTTGAATCCACCCGAGAACGGGAGTATCACAGTGCCACGCTGCCCGTCCTACGAGAGCGCCACCATGTCCCAGGATTTCTACTTTTTGCTGATGCCGGGCTTCTCGGCCATTGGCTTTATCTCTGCGCTGGAACCGCTGCGGGTGGCCAACCGCTTCCGTGGTGAGTTGTACCGCTGGCACGTGTTGAGTGCCGACGGCGGCGCGGTGCTGGCGAGCAATGGCATGTCGGTCAACGCCGACGCTGCGCTGGAGCCGCTGAAAAAGGGCGCGACGTTGTTAGTGGTGGCGGGTTTCGAACCGCTGCAGTTCGCCACGCCCGCCCTGGAGCACTGGCTGCGCCGCCTCGATCACGACGGCGTGACCCTGGGCGCCATCGACACCGGCGCCTGCGTGCTTGCCGAAGCTGGCCTGCTCGACGGCCATCGCTTGACCCTGCATTGGGAGGCCATTGACGCCTTCAAGGAATCTTATCCACAGCTCACCGTGACCCAGGAGCTGTTCGAGATCGACCGCCGCCGCATCACCTGCGCCGGCGGGACGGCCTCCATCGACCTGATGCTCGACCTGATCGCCCAGGCCCATGGCCCGGAGCTGGCGATCCAGGTGTCCGAGCAGTTCGTGCTCGGCCGCATTCGCCCGCGCAAAGACCACCAGCGCATGCAGATTGCCACGCGTTACGGCATCAACAACAAAAAGCTGGTGCAGGTGATCGGTGAGATGGAACAGCACACCGAGCCGCCCTTGAGCACCCTGGCCCTGGCAGAAGCGATCAAGGTCACGCGGCGCCAGCTGGAGCGCCTGTTCCGCCTGCATTTGAACGACACCCCCAGCAACTTCTACCTCGGCCTGCGCCTGGAAAAAGCCCGGCAGCTCTTACGTCAAAGCGACATGAGCGTGCTGGAAGTGAGTATTGCCTGCGGGTTTGAGTCGCCGTCGTATTTCACGCGCAGTTATCGGGCGCGGTTTGCCAAGTGCCCGAGGGAGGATCGGCGACGGGAGGTAGTTTGACGGGCAATTATAGTCAATTATACTCCTGACTATAATTTATAGTCCTTTGAATAATTGAGTATAAAACCATGTCCAAGCACAGCGGCTTTGTATTCCGCCGCCCCGCCCTGGCTAGCAGCATTGCCGACGGCCTGGTGGGGGCTGGCATTCAGGATTTCACCTCTGGCCTGTTTCTCGCAGCGCCGCGCCGAACAGGCAAAAGTACCTTTCTACGTGAAGACCTGATCCCGGAGTGTCAGCTTCGAGGCTGGCTGGCCGTGTATGTCGACCTGTGGGCGGACAAAGAGAAAGACCCGGCAGAGTTGATTGCCAGCGCAATTGCTGCTTCGCTGGTGCCCTATGAAAAGGGCATCCGCAAGTTGGCCAAGAACATTGGCATCGAAAAGCTGAGCTTTCTGCGGACACTGTCCTGGGATTTCAGCAAGCCTCAGTTGCCTGTTGGCGCGACGTTGACCCAGGCGCTGGAGCTGCTGCATCACGCGGCGGAAAAACCCGTTGTGCTGGTCATTGATGAAGCGCAGCACGCGCTGACCAGCGATTCAGGCATCAACGCGATGTTCGCGTTGAAGGCCGCCCGGGATCAGCTCAACCAAGGGCGTGATGAGGAGGGCAGTGGGTTGCACCTGGTGTTCACCGGCTCCAACCGCGACAAGCTGGCCCACTTGGTGCTGGGCAAAAGCCAGCCGTTCTTCGGTTCCAGCATCACGCCGTTTCCGCTGTTAGGCAAAGCGTTCACCCAGGCCTACACCGCGCACCTCAACGCGAATCTGGCCAAGACTAACCAGTTCAACGCTGCCGACATCGATGAGGCCTTTGAGTTGGTGGGCCGTCGTCCCGAGATGCTGCGCACCATTATTGGTGAAGTGGCGTTGGAACTGGGCGAGGCGAGCAACCTGGGCCAACTGCTGCACAGCCGAGCCGAGTTGCTGCGCGCAGGTGTGTGGACCGAGTTTGAAAGCGCCTGGAACAACCTCACTATTCCCCAGCGTGCCGTGCTGGACGTGATGGTGGAGCGTTCGCAAAACAACGAACCGTTTGCGCCGTTTACCGACAGCACCCTCGCGGCGGTCAGCAAGGCGCTGGAAGAGATGGGCAGCGATGTAGTGCCGGGCACCCAGACGATTCAGGCTTGCATTGATGCCCTGCGGGATAAGGAGCTGGTGTGGAAGTCGAGCCGGGGCGGGTATGCCCTGGAGGACAAGACGTTTGGCGATTGGCTGAAGCACAAGCGGCGTACACCTGACTAAGGGGCAACTCAAATCAAATGTGGGAGCTGGCTTGCCTGCGATGGCGGTGGGTCAGCACGATAGATGTCGACTGATGTACCGCTATCGCAGGCAAGCCAGCTCCCACAGGGGATAGGTGGTGTGGCTTATTTTTTCAGCAGGGCCGAACACGCCGCTTTGTAGGCTTCATGCTGGTACTTGTTCAGCGTCGCCGGCAACTCGAAGTTGTGCTTCTTGTTCTGCGCATTAATGGTCTGCGGCGACAGCAGCGTCACCTCCACACCGTCGAGCAGCTGAAACACCCCTTCAATCTTGAACGTGGTCGGGCCGCCGGCGAACTCACCCTTCTTGCTGCGTTTCTTGATGGCGATACGGGTGATGCCGTTTTCCTGCACAAACGCCTTCACCTGTACGGCAAAGGCTTTGACGTTGGCCGCTTCATCGTCGTCTTCCAGGGCGATTTTCTTGGTGGCCAGGGTGACATGGGCCAGCGCCCCGTTGTCCAGGGAAGCGACAGCGATGACGGCTTCGCTGCCTTTGATTTCGATGCCGCAGAGAGTCATTTTCGAGCCTATGGAATGAGAGGGGGTCAGTAATAGCGATCTTCGGCTTTGTGCTGATAGATCCGGTGCACGGTCCACAGGATCAGCATCCAGCACACAATCATCAAGCCGCTGCTGGCGCTCATGATGTAGAAATTAGGCGAACTCGAATGAAAGTTGGCCTTGATGTTATGCACCGTTGGAAACCATTTTGAATACACCACGGCGACCTCGTCGCCGACTTCGTAACCAGGGTCTTCAACGAAGCTGCTGTTATTCACCATGCCGTCTTCGCGTTGGCCTTCATGGCTGAACGAGTAATAAACGTTGGTGCTTGTGTTTCGCGGGCCGACGCTTTCGAGTTGAGTGATTTCCCCAACGGCTTCTACGGGGGCTGCCTTGATCAGTCCGTGTGGTGCACCCCGGCTGACCGACAGGGACAGCATCAGTGACAGTATCAATGTGAATATAAACAGCAGAACAGCGCGCGTGAACAGGTAATCCCGTTCCGCTTCGCGGGCGTAATACATGTGAATTCCTTTTCAACGTTCCAAGCGGTGTTAAGCCTGTTATTCCTGTCCGATCGACTCCAAAAACTCCGACCGCTCATCACTCATCCGCGCCAGGCAGTCGTTCTGCTGGATGGCGTATTCCTTGGTGCCGTTCACTGCCGGGAAGGTGTCCACGGCGCAATCGGCATCACGCAGTTTTTCCCACTTCTGCTGGGCATCCTTCAGACGAGCGGTAATGTCGGCGAGCTGCGACTTGTTGCTGCCGTAGGTCGAACCCATGCGTTCGAGCAGGCCTTGGTAGTTGTCCTTGAGCAATTGCTCGGCGGTGGTTTTGTTGTAGGTGGCGCATTCCAGGGTTTGCTTGTCGTTTTCGATGCCATCGCACGGCGTGTTGTCGGTGTCTTCAGCCGCGTGTGCGGTGGTTGCGATGAGTGCCAAAGCCAGGAAAATCGATTTCATTGCGCCGTCTCATATCAGGTGATGCGGAATTCTGGCCCAAGCGTAAGACAAATAACAGCTGCCAGTCAGACGTGTCTTGATGCCCTTTGTCGCGGATTGACGCTTTCGACAACTCCCAGAGGATGTACGTACGATTCCAGAGTCAGCTATCAAGCCCTCGATGGAATTGGTCGTATAGGTCTGCGTACATTTTTCCCAAGATATATTGCTTGTACTCGTTGCGTTCAAACCGCAGTAGCCGTGCTTTCAGGTAGGCGTCCTCGATCTTTAGTGGACCGCCGCTTTTGTCAGCATCTTCATCAGGCATGTTTTTGATGACCTTTTGGTTTCCTAACAGCGCCTCAATTTCCACCTGTGAGGCAATAAAGTCGACCCCTTCGCAAGACATGTGTTCATAGCGAGCTGCAAGAGCGAAGAGAGACATACTATTGCTGCTCGCGACACAGTCTGCGGGCCAAAGTAGTTCAATTGTCAACTCATTTTTTATTTTTTGAAACGAGCCGATAATATCTACGATGGTTTTAGATGCGTGGGTGATCTTGAAGTTTATAGTTTCCTCATCAAAATATGGATGCAGATGTTTGTTGGCGTAAACGTCGTCATCACCTTTAAGAGAAGAGTTGCACGAGTAACAGCTAGGAATGAGGTTGCATAGGGTTAAAGCCAAATGTGGATAAAGCGATTTTGGATAAAAATGGTCAAGTGTAGGTCTGAGTGCCCCATCCTCACCCTTAAATACAGTAAAAGCGTATGCGTGGTGGCAGTAAGGGCAGATTTTAAGCTTGGACTCTCGACAAAGACTATAGGCGTTCCAGCCGGGTTTCTCTTTGTTGCTAAAGTATGTGTAGTTGAATGCGTGCTTCAAATCATCAATCAGATGGTTATATTCAAACACATTGACATGATTTTTTATCTGCAGCAGCCATTGAACAGTAATGTCCATGTCCGCACGCTGATGGGATGTCAGTCTATTTCTAATAAGTCGAACAAACGGCTGGGACAGCGTCGACTTAAGTGTGTCGGCAGGTCTTTCGAGGAAACGTCTAATTACCGAATTCAAATATGTAGTGTGTTGATTTTCGGCCGTTTTCCAAGTGTTGGCAGCATTGATAATCACGATGGGCGCTCGCTCATTCTCACAAGCTCTCGTTTTATGATCGGGTCATCGATGATCGAAATAAGATACTTGTCACGAGGTGAGAGTTGTTTATGCTTAATGTTCTCAATCGTTGAATTTATTCGTCGTGTAGCAAATTCGCCAATGGTGCTTGCATCAAAGCAAATGTTCAATATTGCGTTAAGCGGTGCAGCAAATGAAGGCTGATCCTCTTGCGGTACTCGAGCCTGGCCGGTTTCCGGTAGCTGCAATTGGCATATGAATTCCTTGGGTACATCAGACGTCAACAAGGGAGAGTGAGACGCTATGATTAGCTGTAGGCACGGGATTGAAAACTCTGTCTTACACGCAGCCAGAAAATTGTTGACCTGCCAGATGTACTTACGCTGCCAAGCCAGATGCAAAAAAGCATCGCCTTCATCAATAAGTACTAGGATTTTCGCGGCCTTGTCAGGCTTTGTGGCTAATTGCTTGATTGCTTCATAGATGGAGATTACTTGATTTATTATTGCCCATTGGCCTGAGCTCATGCCGGGCAGCACAATGTCGAAAATACTTAAATTTGAATTCTCGAAGATCCTGCGGTCGCGTTCTACTTGAATTTGATACTGATGAGTGCCGCGTGCAACTTTTTTGAAGTCGAATCTTTGCAAGATCATAAGTGTTCGTTTGAACAGTGTGTGACAACTGATCGCCTTGTCTTCTCTTGAAGGTAAGAGAGTGATTGTCTTGAAGTAGTAAGATGGGATGTCTTCGGTGAGTAGCGAGACATAGGCTCGGAAACTGTGATTCATTTTCTGCATGGCCTGGAAAACGCCAAATAGTGCGAGCAGGTAATTTTCTGGATTATTGACGTTGTGTTGCGCGGAGGTATTCAAGTCCAATAGTATTTCGTCGCCGAGCGAATCAATCCTGCTTTTTAACTCGAGCTCCATGTGAGTTAGCTCGTCTTGATTTCCATTGAAGTCCGAGAATTTTTTAAGACGCTTTTCCAAATCCCTGATGGACAGTACACCGGGGTGGTCGAAAACCTTCGAATATTCGTTTTTCTCGTCGTCAATCAGCGCTCTCGCTAGAAAATCCTTGATTTTTCTTTCGTCAAACCTAAATCTCGCGAAAAGTTCCAGGCTCAGGCCGAACTCTTCTAAGATGTTTTTATGTTCATAAAGTTGAAAGAGGTTTTGGTCGCGGGCGCGCGAGGCATCGATAAAGTTTGTCTGTTTTCTGAAGGTCAATCGGTTACGCACGGGCGTGTAGTAGACTAAACCCCATTCGCTTAAGTTTTTTTGATCGAATGTTCCACGGTAATCAAATGACAGTCGGCAGTCCGAATCAAATTTAGGTCGAGCCCGAGGCGCGAATTTTTCCACCGTCTGTTGAAGAAATCGGCTTTTCCCGCTGCCATTGGGTCCAATGAGTAAGGAAACAGAGTCGATATCGAATAGATTGTGGCTCTCCCTGTTACGTAAATGAAGAATCGCCCCGTCTTGATCGATTGAAGTGAGCATTTCCCCGAATCTCCTTTTCTAATTGAGCTTTTTGATCATGCCTTTGGGCTGCTTCACCGCGCCTTAAGGCGCGGGTCTTTTGGTCCTGCCGGACAAATTACAAGGAGTAGAGGCCTAATGCCATATTTGCCAATTGTCGTGGATTGACGCTTTCGGCAATTCCCCTGTCGTTTTTGCACCCGGCTCTGTCGGCCCCTGGGCATATGCTGGCCCCAAAGCGCCGGCAGACGATTCGGCGCGTGAATCGCCAATAAGGGGACGCCTGATGAGCCCAGCCGAATTGCACGCCGACAGCATCGTTATCGACGGGCTGATTATTGCCAAGTGGAACCGCGACCTGTTCGAGGACATGCGCAAAGGTGGCCTCACCGCCGCCAACTGCACCGTGTCGGTGTGGGAAGGGTTCCAGGCCACCATCAATAATATCGTGGCCAGCCAGACCCTGATCCGTGAGAACAGCGACCTGGTGATCCCGGTGAAAACCACCGCCGACATCCGCCGCGCCAAGGAACTGGGCAAGACCGGCATCATTTTCGGCTTCCAGAACGCCCATGCCTTCGAAGACCAACTGGGCTATGTCGAGATCTTCAAGCAGCTCGGCGTGGGGGTGGTGCAGATGTGCTACAACACCCAGAACCTGGTCGGCACCGGCTGCTACGAGCGTGACGGCGGCCTGTCGGGCTTTGGCCGTGAGGTCGTCGGCGAGATGAACCGCGTCGGCATCATGTGCGACCTGTCTCACGTGGGCTCCAAAACGTCCGAAGAAGTCATCCTCGAATCCAAGAAACCGGTGTGCTACTCCCACTGCTTGCCGTCCGGGCTGAAAGAGCACCCGCGCAACAAGTCCGATGAAGAGCTCAAGTTCATCGCCGACCACGGCGGTTTTGTCGGCGTGACCATGTTCGCGCCGTTCCTGGCCAAGGGCATCGATTCGACCATCGACGACTACGCCGAAGCCATCGAATACACCATGAACATTGTCGGCGAAGACGCCATCGGCATCGGCACCGACTTCACCCAGGGCCATGGCCAGGATTTCTTCGAAATGCTGACCCATGACAAGGGCTACGCCCGCCGCCTGACCAGCTTCGGCAAGATCATTAACCCGCTGGGCATCCGCACCGTGGGCGAGTTCCCCAACCTCACCGAGACCCTGCTCAAGCGCGGCCACAGCGAGCGCGTGGTGCGCAAGATCATGGGCGAGAACTGGGTCAACGTCTTGAAAGACGTCTGGGGCGAATAAGCCACCGCTCTCCTAATCCTTAACCCGCTGCCCTTCGCGCAGCGGGCATCCAAACGAATTTTCTGGAGTTAAGTTTCCATGGCCAAGATCGCCCCGCAATTGCCTATCGAAGTCGACAGCGAAACCGGTGTCTGGACTTCCGACGCCCTGCCGATGCTGTACGTGCCGCGCCATTTCTTCGTCAACAACCACATCGGTATTGAAGAAGTGCTGGGCGCCGATGCCTATGCCGAAATCCTCTACAAAGCCGGCTACAAGTCCGCCTGGCACTGGTGCGAAAAAGAAGCTGAATGCCACGGCCTGGAAGGCGTTGCGGTGTTCGAGCACTACATGAAGCGCCTGTCGCAACGCGGCTGGGGCCTGTTCAAGATCCAGGACATCGACCTGGACAAAGGCACCGCCAGCGTCAAGCTGGAACACTCGGCGTTCGTCTATGTGTACGGCAAGGTCGGGCGCAAGGTCGACTACATGTTCACCGGCTGGTTTGCCGGCGCCATGGACCAGATTCTTCAAGCGCGCGGGAGCCAGATCCGCACTGTCGCAGAGCAAGTCTACGGAGGCTCCGAAGAGGGCCACGATGACGGCCTGTTCACCGTCAAGCCGTTGTAAGCCGAGGACCGTGCCATGGCTTTCGAAGCAATGTTCCAGCCGATCCAGATCGGCAAACTGACCATTCGCAACCGCGTACTCAGCACTGCCCACGCCGAGGTGTATGCCACCGACGGCGGCATGACCACTGACCGCTATGTGAAGTACTACGAAGAGAAAGCCAAGGGCGGCATCGGCCTGGCGATCTGTGGCGGCTCCTCGGTGGTGGCCATCGACAGCCCGCAGGAATGGTGGAGCTCGGTCAACCTGTCCACCGACCGCATCATCCCGCACTTCCAGAACCTCGCCGACGCCATGCACAAGCATGGCGCCAAGATCATGATCCAGATTACCCACATGGGCCGTCGCTCGCGGTGGGATGGTTTTAACTGGCCAACCCTGATGTCGCCCTCCGGCGTGCGTGAGCCGGTGCACCGTGCCACGTGCAAGACCATCGAGCCGGAAGAAATCTGGCGCGTGATCGGCAACTACGCCCAGGCTGCACGCCGTGCCAAGGCCGGTGGCCTGGATGGCGTGGAACTGTCCGCCGTGCACCAGCACATGATCGACCAGTTCTGGAGCCCGCGGGTCAACAAGCGTACTGACGAATGGGGCGGCACCTTTGAAGGCCGCATGAAGTTCGGCCTGGAAGTACTCAAGGCCGTACGCGCCGAAGTGGGCGATGACTTCTGCGTGGGCATGCGTCTGTGCGGTGACGAATTCCACCCGGACGGCTTGTCCCACGAGGACATGAAGCAGATCGCCAAGTACTACGACGACACCGGTATGCTCGATTTCATCGGTGTGGTCGGCTCAGGGTGTGACACGCACAACACCCTGGCCAACGTGATCCCGAACATGAGTTATCCACCGGAGCCATTCTTGCATTTGGCGGCCGGTATCAAGGAAGTGGTCAAGGTGCCGGTGCTGCATGCGCAGAACATCAAGGACCCGAACCAGGCCACGCGGATTCTGGAAGGCGGTTATGTGGACATGGTCGGTATGACCCGTGCGCATATTGCCGACCCGCACCTGATCGCCAAGATCAAGATGGGCCAGATCGACCAGATCAAGCAGTGCGTCGGCGCCAACTACTGCATCGACCGCCAGTACCAAGGGCTGGATGTGCTGTGCATCCAGAACGCCGCGACCTCCCGCGAATACATGGGCGTGCCGCACATCATCGAAAAATCCACCGGGCCAAAACGCAAAGTCGTGGTGGTCGGTGCCGGCCCTGCCGGGATGGAAGCTGCGCGCGTCGCTGCCGAGCGTGGCCACGACGTGACCTTGTTCGAGAAAAAAGAATTTATCGGTGGGCAGATCACCACGGCGTCCAAGGCGCCGCAGCGTGACCAGATCGCCGGTATCACCCGCTGGTTCCAGCTGGAGCTGGCACGCTTGAAAGTTGACCTGCGCCTGGGCGTGGCGGCCGATGCCGACACCATCCTGGACTTGCGTCCGGACGTGGTGGTACTGGCGGTCGGCGGCACCCCGAACGTCGAACAGAACGAACACTGGGGCGCGGCCGAAGGCTTGGTCGTCAGCAGTTGGGACGTGCTCGACGGCAAAGTCGCGCCGGGCAAGAACGTACTGGTGTACGACACCATCTGCGAATTCACCGGCATGTCGGTGGCCGACTTCCTGGCCGACAAAGGCAGCCAGGTCGAGATCGTCACCGATGACATCAAGCCGGGCGTGGCCATCGGCGGTACGTCGTTCCCCACCTACTACCGCAGCATGTACCCCAAAGAAGTGATCATGACCGGCGACATGATGCTGGAAAAGGTCTACCGCGAAGGCGACAAGCTGGTGGCGGTGCTGGAGAACGAATACACCGGCGCCAAAGAGGAGCGGGTGGTGGACCAGGTGGTCGTCGAGAACGGCGTGCGCCCGGACGAAGCCATCTACTACGCACTCAAGGAAGGCTCGCGCAACAAGGGCCAGATCGACGTCGAAGCCCTGTTCGCGATCAAGCCGCAACCGTGCTTGAGCGAAGCGGGTGACGGGTACTTGCTGTTCCGCATCGGTGACTGTGTGGCGCAGCGCAATACCCACGCTGCGATCTATGACGCCCTGCGCCTGTGCAAGGATTTCTGACGGCTTGTGGAGAACCCTGTGGGAGCGGGCTTGCCCGCGATAGCGGTGGTTCAGTAGACATCTTTGTTGACTGACACACTGCAATCGCGGGCAAGCCCGCTCCCACAGGAATTGAGCAAGGCATCTCGACCTGCAAGACCCCGAGGTCTTTGGGAGCTTCACCATGCTGAACACCCTTCTTCCCATCCTGCTGTTCGCCGCCCTGGGCCTCGCCGTCCTCGGCGCCCTGCGCCGGGTGAACATGTGGCGCCGTGGCCGTGCGTCCAAGGTCGACTTGCTGGGCGGCCTGCTGGCCATGCCCAAGCGCTACATGGTCGACCTGCACCACGTGGTCGCCCGCGACAAATACATCGCCAACACCCACGTCGCCACGGCGCTCGGGTTTGTGCTATCGGCGCTGCTCGCCATTCTGGTGCACGGTTTCGGCCTGCATAACCGCATCCTCGGTTATGCCCTGCTGTTGGCCTCGGTGCTGATGTTTGTCGGCGCTACCTTCGTGTACCTGCGTCGTCGCAACCCGCCGTCACGCCTGTCCAAAGGCCCGTGGATGCGCCTGCCGAAGAGCCTCATGGCGTTCTCGGTGAGCTTCTTCCTGGTCACCTTGCCGGTGGCCGGGATTCTGCCGGCTGACTTCGGCGGCTGGCTGCTCGCCGCCTTGCTGAGCGTGGGTGTGCTGTGGGGTGTGTCCGAAATGTTCTTCGGCATGACCTGGGGCGGCCCGATGAAGCACGCCTTCGCCGGTGCGCTGCACCTGGCCTGGCACCGCCGTGCCGAACGCTTCGGCGGTGGCCGGTCCACCGGTTTGAAGCCGCTGGACCTCAGCGATAAAACCGCGCCCCTGGGCGTGGAAAAGCCCAAGGATTTCACCTGGAACCAACTGCTCGGTTTTGACGCCTGCGTGCAGTGCGGCAAATGCGAAGCCGCGTGCCCGGCGTTCGCTGCCGGCCAACCGCTGAACCCGAAAAAACTCATCCAGGACATGGTGGTCGGCCTGGCCGGTGGCACCGATGCCAAGTTTGCCGGCAGCCCGTATCCAGGCAAAGCCATTGGCGAACATCGCGGCAACCCGCACCAGCCGATCGTCAACGGCCTGGTGGACGCTGAAACCCTGTGGTCCTGCACCACCTGCCGCGCTTGCGTGGAAGAGTGCCCGATGATGATCGAGCATGTGGACGCGATCGTCGACATGCGCCGCCACCTCACCCTGGAAAAAGGCGCGACCCCGAACAAGGGCGCCGAAGTCCTGGAAAACCTGATCGCCACCGACAACCCCGGCGGTTTTGCACCGGGCGGGCGGCTGAACTGGGCAGCGGATTTGAACCTGCCGCTGCTCAGCGAAAAAGGCACCACCGACGTGCTGTTCTGGGTCGGTGACGGCGCCTTCGATATGCGCAACCAGCGCACCTTGCGTGCGTTCGTCAAAGTGCTTAAGGCCGCCAATGTGGACTTCGCGGTACTCGGCCTGGAAGAGCGCGACAGCGGTGACGTGGCCCGCCGCCTGGGCGATGAAGCGACCTTCCAGCTGCTGGCCTCGCGCAACATCCAGACCCTGGCCAAATACAGCTTCAAACGCATCGTCACCTGCGACCCCCACAGTTTCCACGTGCTGAAAAACGAATACGGCGCCTTCAACGGCAACTACCTGGTGCAGCACCACAGCACGTTTATGGCCGAGCTGATCGGCGAAGGCGCGTTGAACCTGGGCCAGCACAAAGGCAATAGCGTGACCTACCACGACCCGTGCTACTTGGGCCGTTACAACGGTGAATACGAGGCACCGCGCCAAGTACTGCGTGCGCTGGGTATCGAGGTTAAGGAGATGCAGCGCTCGGGCTTCCGTTCACGTTGCTGCGGCGGCGGTGGCGGGGCGCCGATCACTGACATTCCCGGCAAGCAACGTATCCCGGACATGCGCATGGAAGACATCCGCGAAACCGGTGCCGAGCTGGTGGCCGTGGGTTGTCCACAGTGCACGGCGATGCTTGAGGGTGTGGTCGAACCGCGCCCACTGATCAAAGATATTGCCGAGCTTGTTGCTGATGCATTGCTCGAAGACGCCGCACCGGCAAAAGCTCCTTTAAAGCGTGAACCTGCGGAGGTGCACTGATGAGCGACATTATCCGCCGCGACCCCCGGGCCGAATGGATCGCCCGTAACCGCCTGCACCCGCTCCATGCGGCGATGCAGCCGGTGCAACACAGCTGGATGGGGCCCAACGGCGTCATCCGCAAGAATGTGCATGGCGTCGGTTTTATCGGCCCCAACGGTATCAAGCGCATCGACCGCAGCGGCGCCCAACAGGGCGGCGCGGCCAAGCGCACGGCGGCGGTGGAAGTGCAGTTGCCGTTGCACCAGGTGCCAGCGCCTGCGTTCTACATCAACGTGGTGCCGGACATGGTCGGCGGCCGCCTGAGCAGCCACGACCGCGACTTGCTCGGCCTGGCGCGGCAGTTGGCCGGCAGCGACGGCGCCGTGCTGGCGGTGGTGTTTGGCGAGCACAAGGAAAGCGCGTTTGCCACAGCCGGCGTCGACCGCCTGCTGGTGTTGGAAGGTCACGCATTCGACGGTTATTCACCGGAGCAACGTGTCCAGGGCCTGCGGGCTGTGGATAACCAATTCAACCCGCGTCACTGGCTGCTGCCCGACAGCCGCAGCGGTGGCGGTGAATTGGGCCGACGCTTTGCCGCCAGCCT
Organism: Pseudomonas sp. GW821-FHT09A09; assembly: GCF_059418405.1. NCBI lineage: Bacteria > Pseudomonadati > Pseudomonadota > Gammaproteobacteria > Pseudomonadales > Pseudomonadaceae > Pseudomonas > Pseudomonas sp. GW821-FHT09A09. The sequence goes on along the minus strand of NZ_JBWKPU010000009.1, from coordinate 141,845 downwards.
CAAGGAACGCCCGGCCACCCGCGTCTGGCAGATCAAGGGCAACGAGTGCATCGGCCGTGCTGGCGCTGGCCAGGAAGACTTGGCCCGCCCTCTGCCGCGCCTGATCCTGGCGGCTGCCGAGTGCGCCGATCCGGTCAGCGAAACCCGTCACGAAGCCTTGCCCGTGGAGTTATCCACACCCCTGGCCCGCAGCCTGCCGCGTATCGAGGACCTCGGCGCGGTGGCGGTGGACCCGGCGGCGATTCCCATGGCCGAGGCGGAATTCATTTTCTCTGGCGGCAACGGCGTGAAGGACTGGGCGCTGTTCCACCAGACCGCCGCTGCACTGGGCGCCACCGAAGGCGCTTCGCGGGTGGCGGTGGACGACGGCTTCATGGCGCGTGATCGCCAGGTCGGCGCCAGCGGCACTTGGGTCACGGCACGGGTGTATGTGGCGGTGGGGATTTCCGGGGCGATCCAGCACCTGCAGGGCATCGGTGCCTGCGACAAGGTGGTGGCGATCAACCTGGACCCTGGCTGCGACATGATCAAGCGTGCCGACCTGTCGGTGATTGGCGAAAGCGCCGCGATCCTGCACGCCTTGATCGCGGCGGTCGAGGCTTACCGCAACGGCGCCAAGCGCGATGCAGCTTAAGGAGTTGGCCATGACCACGAATGTAATCAGCCTGGTGTCCATCGGCGCCCACCCCACTTCAGGGCGCCCGCGCCGTGCCGAGCAGGACGCGCGCGCCGTCGAACTGGGCCTGCAAATGGCTGGGGATAAGTTGCAGGTGCTGCATGCCGGCAACATCAACGAGCCGACCCTGCGCAGCTACCTGGGCATGGGGTTGCCGCAACTGCAGGTGCTGGAACAACCCGCAGGCAGCGATGCCTTGCCGGTGCTCAGCGACTACCTGCGCGAGGCAGGTGCCCAGGTGGTGCTCGCTGGCAGCCAGGCGGAAACCGGCGAAGGCTCGGGCATGCTGCCATTCCTGCTCGCCGAACAATTGGGCTGGCCGTTGATCGTCGGGCTGGCGCAAGTGGAGTCCATCGACGGCGGCGTGGCCCATGTGCTGCAAGCCTTGCCACGTGGCCAACGGCGCCGCTTGAAGGTGCGCTTGCCGTTCCTGGCAACGGTGGACAACGCCGCGCCCAAGCCCCGGCAAAGTGCCTACGGCCCCGCGCAACGCGGCGAGTTGGCTGCCCATGAGGTTGAGGTGGAAGAGGACGAGTTATTCACAGGCGCCGTGCTGCAACCGGCCAAACCTCGGCCCAAGCGCCTCAAAGTGATCAAGGCCAAGAGCGGTGCCGATCGGATGAAAGCCGCAACGGCCAAGGCCAGTGGCGGCGGCGGGCAAGTGCTCAAGGGCCTCAGCCCGGAGGCGGGTGCCGAAGCCATCCTCAAGCTGCTGGTTGAAGAAGGCGTCGTACGCTAACCCAAAACCCCCCCAAACCTTGTAGGAGCCGGCTTGCCGGCGATAGCGGTCGTTCAGCCGACTGATGTCTCGACTGACATACCGTCATCGCCGGCAAGCCGGCTCCCACAATGGGCTTACCCACAATCCCTGTTGACCCGTCTGTGGATAACCTGTTCGCGGCTGTCCACACCCCTTGCAAATCAAGCCCTGCAGCGCCCTGTACGAAAAACAACCAGGCTAACTGGCGGTTTTTCCTGGGTTTTTTCCCTGTGCGAAACCGCGTTTACGCACAGACTTGCCCCCAAAGTCTGTTGGCGCTTCTGTGGATAAGATGTTCGCTTTCGGCTGAGAGCCTTATAAAACGTGGCTTACACAGACTTGGGTAAAAAATGACCAATTTGACTGTGAAACCGTGAAAACCCCCGGTTCATGACGGTTTGATAGGGTTTTCCACAACGTTTTTGAAGTTACACCCAATCTCTGTTGGTGGCTCTGTGGATAAGGTGTTTGCGTACTGCTACAGGCCTCTATCTACGGGGTTTGTAGGTGTTTGATCAATAAGTGAGCAATGCATGCTTAAACCCCATGAGTTGAATAAGTCACGGATTTTCTTCAATTAAGTTCAGGTGAATGGCGCAGTTGCCCACAATTGCTGTGGGTGGCTTTGTGGATAAGTTGTTGGGTAACGGCTGGAGGGCAGGGCGTTAAAGGGTTTCAAGAGGTTTGATCAAATTTTGAACACTGTGCAGATGCAAATGTGGGAGCTGGGTTGCCTGCGATGAGTGCAGTGAATTCACCGCCGATATCGCAGGCAAGCCAGCTCCCACAGTTTGGTCTTTGTGGGCTCTGTTACTCGTGTACTGCCACACCCTTGAGGTAAGGCGCTGGCGCCGCCCCCAGGTTGCTCAGCATGCGCTCGCTGTACCAGTCCACGAAGTTCACCACGCCGAACTCATAGGTCTTGGAGTACGGGCCAGGCTGGTAGGCGGTGGAGTTGATGCCCCGCTGGTTTTCTTCGGCCAGGCGACGGTCCTGGTCGTTGGTGGCGTCCCACACTTCGCGCATGCGCGCCGGGTCGTAGTCCACGCCTTCCACCGCGTCCTTGTGCACGATCCACTTGGTGGTGACCATGGTTTCCTGGGCGCTGATCGGCCACACGGTGAACACGATGATGTGGTCGCCCATGCAGTGGTTCCAGGAGTGCGGCAGGTGCAGGATGCGCATCGAGCCCAGGTCCGGGTTCTTGATGCGGCCCATCAGCTTGGCGCAGCCTTGCTTGCCGTCCATGGTCATCGACACGGTGCCCTTGAGCAGCGGCATGCGCACGATGCGGTTACGCAGGCCGAAGCTGGCGTGGGCGTAAGGGATCTTCTCGGCATCCCAGGCAGCGGCGGAGGCGGCTACGTGGTCCTTGAAGGCCTGGTCGGCACGCGGGTCGGTGACGTCGTCCCATTCCAGCAGGGTTTTCAGCAGCTCGGGGTGCGACGCGTTGCAGTGGTAGCACTCGCGGTTGTTTTCCAGCACCAGTTTCCAGTTGGCTTTTTCCATCAAGGTGGTTTGCACCGCCACCTTGGTGTTTTCCATGTCGTACGGTTCCATGTAATGGGTGAGCGTCGACAGGAAGTCATCGATGGCCGGCGGGTTCTCCGACAGGCTGATGAAGATGTAGCCGCCGGCGGTCTTCACGTTCACCGGCTTCAGGCCGTATTGCTTCATGTCGAAGTCGGCGCCCATCTCGGTGCCGGCGAACAGCAGGCGACCGTCCAGTTCGTAGGTCCACTGATGGTAGTGGCACACGAGTTTGGCGACCTTGCCCTTGTCGCTGGTGCACAAGCGCGAACCACGGTGGCGGCAGACGTTGTGGAACGCATGCACCACGCCTTCGGCACCACGGATCACGATGATCGGGTTCTTGCCCACTTGCAGGGTCAGGTAGTTGCCCTTGGTGGGGATCTCGCAGGTCATGCCGGCGATCAGCCACTCTTTCTGGAAGATTTCCTGCATGTCGATATCAAACAACCGCTCATCAGAGTAGAACGGCTGTGGCAGCGAAAAGGTGCGCTCGCGCTCTTGCAGCATTTGCGCGGTGGCCTTGCGTGCGGGTTCCAGCGGATCGCCCAAGCTTAAGGTTGCGGTGACGTCCATCGTGTAGGTCCTCATGGCCATTCTGTGTGGCCGAGATAAGTGGCTAATCAGGTGTGCAGCAAGGCGTAAAGAAAGCGTCGTTGTTGGGAGCGAGTGTGGGGCCGCCGATGGGCCGAACCTTATCCATGGGCGACATGGCCCAATCTGTTCCCGACGCGCAACCCTAGGTCGTTGGGGGCTGGTCGCGATAAGTATGTGAATGTCGCAGATAGGTAAATGGGTGGTTCTGGCGTTACGCAGAATCGCCACCATAAGGCCGATGTCGGCGGTGGAGAACAACATGTCCAATAATTTCCTGAATCCGGTAACCACCCAGACCTGGGCCAATGGTCGGCACATTGTCCGTTGCGTCAAAGTCATCCAGGAAACCTGGGACGTGCGCACCTTCTGCTTTATGGCCGACCAGCCGATCCTGTTCTTTTTCAAGCCGGGTCAGTTCGTCACCCTGGAGCTGGAAATCGAAGGCCAGCCGATCATGCGTTCCTACACCATTTCCAGCTCGCCGTCGGTGCCTTACAGCTTCTCGGTGACCATCAAGCGCGTGCCGGGCGGCAAGGTGTCCAACTGGCTGCATGACACGCTGCATGAAGGCCAGGAACTGGCGGTGCACGGGCCGGTGGGCCTGTTCAATGCCATCGACTTCCCAAGCCCCAAAGTGCTGTACCTCAGCGGCGGCGTGGGCATCACGCCGGTGATGTCCATGGCGCGTTGGTTCTACGACACCAACGCCAACGTCGACATGACGTTTATCCACAGCGCCCGCTCGCCCAAGGACATCATTTACCACCGCGAGCTGGAGCACATGGCGTCGCGGATTGATAACTTCAGCCTGCACCTGATCTGTGAGAAACACGGGTTGGGTGAGCCGTGGGCCGGTTATCGCGGTTACCTGAACCACAAGATGCTCGAACTGATGGTGCCGGACTTCCTGGAGCGCGAAGTGTTCTGCTGCGGGCCTACGCCCTACATGAACGCGGTGAAGCGCCTGCTGGAAGTGGCCGGGTTCGACATGACGCGTTATCACGAGGAATCCTTCGGTGCCACGCCACCGGAAGCCCGTGCCGATGCAGTCGAACAAGCCGAACAAGCCGCCGACGCGCCAGAAATCGACCTGGCGGATCTGCACCAGGTGGAATTCATTGCCTCGGGCAAGAGCATTCGTGTGGCCCCGGGCGAAACCGTGCATGCGGCGGCGGCCAAGCTTGGCTTGTTGATTCCAAAAGCCTGCGGCATGGGCATCTGCGGCACGTGCAAGGTGATGAAGCTGGGGGGCGAGGTCGAGATGGACCACAACGGCGGGATCACCGAGGAAGACGAAGCCGAGGGCTACATCCTGTCGTGCTGCAGCGTGCCGAAAGGCGACGTGCGCATCGAATTCTAAAGGCTTGCACCGCCCCCTGTAGGAGCCGGCTTGCCGGCGATGGCGATCATGAGGACGCCATCGCAGGCAAGCCAGCTCCCACATGGGGGGGTTATTGGGCGTAGATGTGTACGACGAAATGCTGGCCTGATGCTGTCAATTCATAGACTTTATCGTAGATCCGCAACGTCCTTGATGGCTCGCGGATGGTGTCGCCGACTTTCGCGTATTTGCGGAACTCATCCCAGTCAATGACGGTGGTGCTGACGCTGCCGTCGCTTTCCAGGGTGTTGCCGATACTCTGATATTCCATGGCTTAGCTCTCTATTGGATGTCCATTTCCGGCCGATCATTCGGCAGGTTGTCGTACCGAAAGGAGAGCCGCTGCTGCGGCGTTTTCCTTCCGGGCTCCAAGAGGCTAGACAATGAAAATGCAGCGTGCTGCTGTCAGAAATATCAAATAACAGACTCGGCACTGCGCCAGTATCAGGCGCCCATCACTTCCCGAATATCCGCCGCGAGTTCTCTTACACGCTCTTCCTCGGTATCCCACGCACACATGAACCGAGCGCCGCCTTTACCGATGAAGGTGTAGAAGCGCCAGCCCTTGGCTGTCAGCGCCGCGATGGCGGGTTCCGACAGCTGCAGGAACACGCCGTTGGCCTGCACCGGGAACATCAATTCCACGCCGGGGATGTCCGCCACCAGGCTGCTCAGCAGCTGCGCGCAATGGTTGGCGTGGCGTGCGTGTTTGAGCCAGGCGTCGTTTTCCAGCAAGCCCACCCACGGGGCCGAGAGGAAGCGCATTTTCGAGGCCAGTTGGCCGGCCTGTTTGCAGCGGTAATCGAAGTCTTCAGCCAGCTTGTGGTTGAAGAACAGGATCGCTTCACCCACGGCCATGCCGTTCTTGGTGCCGCCAAAGCACAGCACGTCGACGCCGGCTTTCCAGGTCAGGTCGGCTGGCGAGCAGCCAAGGAACGCGCAGGCGTTGGAGAAGCGCGCGCCGTCCATGTGCAGGTTCAGGCCCAGCTCCTTGCAGGTGACGCTGATGGCGCGAATTTCTTCCGGGGTGTACACGCTGCCCACTTCGGTGGCCTGGGTCAGGGTCACTACGCGGGGTTTCGGGTAGTGGATGTCCTGGCGCTTGAGGGCGATCTCGCGGATCGATTCCGGGGTCAGCTTGCCGTTTTCGGTGCGGGCGGTGAGCAGCTTGGAACCGTTGGAGAAAAACTCCGGCGCGCCGCATTCGTCAGTTTCGACGTGGGCGGTTTCCGAGCAAATCACGCTATGGTAGCTCTGGCACAAGGACGACAACGCCAGGGAGTTGGCGGCGGTGCCGTTGAAGGCGAAGAACACTTCGCAGTCGGTTTCAAACAGGTTGCGGAAACCGTCGGCGGCGCGGTGGGTCCATTCATCGTCGCCATAGGCGCGCTGATGACCCTGGTTGGCTTGTTCCATGGCGGCCCAGGCTTCCGGGCAGATGCCGGAATAGTTGTCGCTGGCAAATTGTTGGCTCTTGTCGGTCATGGCCCATTCCTGTGGTCGATGTTGGTGCGCACTGTAACCAAGATTGTCGCGGGTGCGCACGCTCTGTAAATGCAAAGTCACTGGGGAATTATGCACGGTACTGAAACGATTCCTGTCGGACGCGTCCGTGATGGCGCTTTGGATTTGCTCAAGTGGCTGGCGCTGCTGTGCATGGTGCTGGACCACCTGCGGTATGTCGGCTTGAGCCTGGATGGCCTGTACGTGCCGGGGCGCCTGGCGTTTCCGTGGTTTTGCCTGGCGATTGCAGCGAATCTGCACCGCGTAAGAAATGCACCCGTGACCGGTCAGTGGCGCTACCTGGGATGGCTGTTGCTGTTCAGCGTGATCAGCGAAGTGCCGTACCGGCTGTTTATCGACGATGCCGATACGTTGAACGTGTTGCCGACCCTGGCGCTGGGCCTGCTGGTTGCCCGAGGATGGCAGCAGAAGGCGCTTTTTGATCGAGAATTGGCGCTGGTTGCCGTCATGATTGCCGCTGTGTTTTCCGCGCAGTTGATGTTCGGTTTTTTCGGAGTGTTGTTGCCGTTGGCGATGCTACTGGTGTTTCGTCGTGCCTGGTATTTCAGCCTGTTGCCGGGTGTGGTCTGCATGGCCGCCAATCAATGGCAGATTTTGCTCGAGAGCGGCACGCCGGTCGCATTGATGGGGTTGGCGGCATGTCTGATTGCGCCATTGGCTGGTCTGTTTCTGTTGCGACGTGCCAAAAACGTCTCGCCACCGGCCATGCGGCGTTGGGCTTATGTCCTCTATCCCCTGCATTTCCTGCTGCTGTTACTCGTCCGCCAGATCATCGCCTAACCCCCTGTGGGGCGGGCTTGTGTGGGAGCTGGCTTGCCTGCGATGCAGACACCTCGGTCTCTCAGCTAAACGGTGGTGATGCCATCGCAGGCAAGCCAGCTCCCACAAAAGCCAGCGCCCATACAGGCCCATTCTCACATTTGTTCTGCGCCGCTCAATGAATGTCGTAAACGCACCTTTGCGTGGCGTGCGTAGGCATTTGACCTGTCTGCACCAGCCCTACCATCGCATCAAAGGGCCCTGCGAGGGCCTCAACAATACGAAAGGCTGGGAGAGACGCGATGTTCAGCAAAAAAGACCAGATCCATGGATATGACGACGCACTGCTGGCGGCCATGAATGCCGAAGAACAGCGTCAGGAAGATCATATCGAGCTGATCGCGTCAGAGAACTACACCAGCAAACGTGTGATGGAAGCCCAAGGCAGCGGCCTCACCAACAAATACGCCGAAGGCTACCCGGGCAAGCGCTACTACGGTGGCTGCGAGCACGTGGACAAGGTCGAAGCCCTGGCCATCGAGCGCGCCAAACAATTGTTCGGCGCCGATTACGCCAACGTGCAGCCGCACTCCGGCTCTTCGGCCAACAGCGCCGTGTACCTGGCCCTGATCAACGCCGGCGACACCATCCTGGGCATGAGCCTGGCCCACGGCGGTCACTTGACCCACGGCGCCAAAGTGTCGTCTTCGGGCAAGCTGTACAACGCGGTGCAATACGGCATCAACACCGACACCGGCCTGATCGACTACGACGAAGTCGAGCGCCTGGCGGTGGAACACAAGCCAAAAATGATCGTGGCCGGTTTCTCTGCCTACTCCAAGACCCTGGATTTCCCACGCTTCCGTCAGATCGCCGACAAGGTCGGCGCGCTGCTGTTCGTCGACATGGCCCACGTCGCCGGCCTGGTTGCCGCTGGCCTGTACCCGAACCCGCTGCCGTATGCCGATGTGGTCACCACCACCACCCACAAGACCCTGCGCGGTCCACGGGGCGGCTTGATCCTGGCCAAGGCCAACGAAGAGATTGAAAAGAAACTCAACGCTGCCGTGTTCCCGGGCGCCCAGGGCGGCCCGCTGATGCACGTCATCGCCGGCAAGGCCGTGTGCTTCAAGGAAGCGCTGGAACCTGGCTTCAAGGCCTACCAGCAGCAAGTGATCGATAACGCCCAGGCCATGGCCGATGTGTTCATCAAACGTGGATATGACGTGGTGTCCGGCGGCACCGACAACCACCTGTTCCTGGTCAGCCTGATCCGTCAGGGCCTGACCGGCAAAGAGGCGGATGCCGCCCTGGGCCGCGCCCACATCACCGTCAACAAGAACGCCGTGCCGAATGACCCGCAGTCGCCGTTCGTGACCTCGGGCCTGCGCATCGGCACCCCGGCGGTGACCACGCGTGGTTTCAAAGTGCCGCAGTGCATCGAACTGGCCGGCTGGATCTGCGACATCCTCGACAACCTCGGCGACGCCGATGTCGAGGCCAACGTGGCCAAGCACGTGTCTGCCCTGTGCGCTGATTTCCCGGTTTATCGCTGAGCGCGGTTTTGGAGTAATGACTATGCAACGCTACTCGGGCTTCGGCCTCTTCAAGCACTCACTCAGCCACCACGAAAACTGGCAGAAGATGTGGCGCACGCCGACCCCCAAGAAGGTCTACGACGTGGTCATCGTCGGCGGCGGCGGGCATGGTCTGGCGACCGCCTATTACCTGGCCAAAGAGCACGGCATCACCAACGTGGCCGTGGTCGAGAAAGGCTGGCTGGGCGGCGGTAACACCGCGCGCAACACCACCATCGTGCGTTCCAACTACCTGTGGGACGAGTCGGCGCACCTGTACGAACACGCGATGAAACTGTGGGAAGGCCTGTCCCAGGACCTGAACTACAACGTGATGTTCTCCCAGCGTGGCGTGTACAACCTGTGCCACACCCTGCAAGACATCCGTGATTCCGAGCGCCGCGTGAGCGCCAACCGCCTCAACGGCGTGGACGGCGAACTGCTCAACGCCAAGCAAGTGGCCGACGAGATCCCGTACCTCGACTGCTCCAAGAACACCCGCTACCCCGTGCTGGGCGCCACCGTGCAACGTCGTGGCGGCGTGGCCCGTCACGATGCCGTGGCCTGGGGCTTTGCCCGTGCGGCTGACGCACTGGGCGTGGACCTGATCCAACAGACCGAAGTGATCGGCTTCCGCAAGGAAAACGGTGTATGCATCGGCGTGGAAACCAACAAGGGCTTTATCGGCGCCAAGCGCGTCGGTGTGGTCACCGCGGGTAACTCTGGGCACATGGCCTCGCTCGCGGGCTTCCGCCTGCCGATTGAGTCCCACCCGCTGCAAGCGTTGGTGTCGGAGCCGATCAAGCCGATTATCGACAGCGTGATCATGTCCAACGCCGTACACGGTTACATCAGCCAATCCGACAAGGGCGACCTGGTGATCGGCGCCGGTATCGACGGCTACAACGGCTACGGCCAGCGTGGCTCGTACCCGGTGATCGAACACACCATCCAGGCCATCGTCGAGATGTTCCCGGTGCTGTCCCGTGTGCGCATGAACCGTCAGTGGGGCGGCATCGTCGACACCACGCCGGATGCGTGCCCGATCATCTCCAAGACGCCGGTACCGAACATGTTCTTCAACTGCGGTTGGGGTACTGGTGGCTTCAAGGCCACCCCAGGCTCAGGCAACGTGTTTGCCGCCAGCCTGGCCAAGGGTGAGATGCACCCGTTGGCGGCACCTTTCTCCATCGACCGTTTCCACAACGGTGCGTTGATCGACGAACACGGCGCTGCGGCCGTCGCCCACTAACAGGAGAAATTCCCTATGTTGCATATCTTCTGTCCTCACTGTGGCGAACTGCGCTCCGAAGAGGAATTCCACGCGTCCGGCCAAGCGCACATCCCGCGCCCGCTGGACCCTAACGCCTGCACCGATGAAGAGTGGGGCGACTACATGTTCTTTCGCGACAACCCCCGTGGCCTGCACCACGAGCTGTGGATTCACGCTGCCGGTTGCCGCCAGTACTTCAACGCGACCCGCGACACCCTGACCTACGAAATTCTTGAAACCTACAAGATCGGTGAGAAGCCACAATTCACCGCCAAGGCCTCTGGAGAGAAGGTATGAGCCAGACCAATCGCCTGTCCAACGGTGGCCGGATCGACCGTAATAAAGTCCTGACCTTCAGCTTCAACGGCCAGACCTACAAAGGCTTTGAAGGCGACACCCTGGCCGCAGCCCTGCTGGCCAATGGCGTCGACATCATCGGCCGCAGCTTCAAGTACTCGCGCCCTCGCGGCATCTTTGCGGCCGGCGCCGAAGAGCCGAACGCGGTGCTGCAGATCGGCGCCACCGAAGCCACCCAGATCCCTAACGTGCGCGCCACGCAACAGGCGCTGTACCAAGGCCTGGTCGCCACCAGCACCAACGGCTGGCCGAACGTCAACAATGACGTGATGGGCATTCTCGGCAAGGTCGGCGGCAAGCTGATGCCGCCGGGTTTCTACTACAAAACCTTCATGTACCCGCAATCGTTCTGGATGACGTACGAGAAGTACATCCGCAAGGCAGCTGGCCTTGGCCGTTCGCCGACCGAGAACGACCCGGACACCTACGACAACATGAACCGTCACTGCGACGTGCTGGTCGTCGGCGCAGGCCCTGCAGGCCTGGCGGCTGCACTGGCCGCGGCGCGCAGCGGTGCCCGTGTGATCCTCGCCGATGAGCAGGAAGAGTTCGGCGGCTCGCTGCTCGATTCCCGCGAAAGCCTCGACGGCAAGCCGGCTGCGGAATGGGTCGCCAGCGTGATTGCTGAATTGAAAGCCCTGCCTGACGTGGTGCTGCTGCCCCGCGCCACCGTCAACGGCTACCACGACCATAACTTCCTGACCATTCACGAACGCCTCACCGATCACCTCGGTGACCGTGCGCCGATTGGTGTGGTGCGCCAGCGTATTCACCGTGTACGGGCCAAGCGTGTGGTGCTGGCCACCGGCGCGTGCGAGCGTCCGCTGGTGTACGGCAACAACGACGTGCCGGGCAACATGCTGGCCGGTGCCGTTTCGACCTACGTGCGCCGCTACGGCGTGGCACCGGGCAAGAAGCTGGTGTTGTCGACCAACAACGACCATGCCTACCGTGTTGCGCTGGACTGGCTCGACGCGGGTCTGCAAGTGGTGGCGGTGGCCGATGTGCGCCACAACCCACGCGGCGCCTTGGTGGAAGAGGCGCGTGCCAAAGGCATTCGTATCCTCACCGGCAGCGCCGTGATCGAGGCCCGTGGCAGCAAACACGTCACCGCTGCCCGCGTGGCCGCGATTGATGTGAAAGCGCACAAAGTCACCAGCCCTGGTGAGTGGCTGGAGTGCGACCTGGTGGCCAGTTCCGGCGGTTACAGTCCGGTGGTTCACTTGGCTTCGCACCTGGGTGGCAAGCCGACCTGGCGTGAAGACATCCTCGGTTTCGTACCGGGCGAAGCCCCGCAGAAACGCGTGTGCGTGGGGGGCATCAACGGCGTCTACGGTCTCGGTGATTCTCTGGCGGACGGTTTTGAAGGCGGCGTGCGCGCGGCCAGCGAAGCCGGGTTTGCACCAGTGGAAGGCACCCTGCCAAAAGCTCTGAGCCGCTTGGAAGAGCCGACACTGGCTGTCTACCAGGTACCGCATGACAAGCCGACTGCACGGGCGCCGAAGCAATTTGTCGACCTGCAGAACGACGTGACCGCCGCCGCCATCGAACTGGCGACCCGCGAAGGTTTCGAGTCGGTCGAGCACGTCAAACGCTACACCGCGCTGGGCTTCGGCACCGACCAGGGCAAGCTGGGCAACGTCAACGGCCTGGCCATTGCTGCCCGTTCGCTGAATGTGACCATCCCGCAGATGGGCACCACCATGTTCCGCCCCAACTACACGCCGGTGACTTTCGGTGCGGTCGCGGGCCGTCACTGCGGGCACATCTTCGAGCCGGTTCGATACACCGCGCTGCAGGCCTGGCACGTGAAGAACGGCGCCGAGTTTGAAGACGTCGGCCAGTGGAAGCGCCCTTGGTATTTCCCGCGCAACGGTGAAGACCTGCACGCTGCGGTGAAACGCGAATGCCTGGCCGTGCGCGACAGCGTCGGCCTGCTGGATGCGTCCACCCTCGGCAAGATCGACATCCAGGGCCCGGATGCGCGTGAGTTCCTCAACCGCATCTACTCCAACGCCTGGACCAAGCTCGACGTGGGCAAGGCGCGCTACGGCCTGATGTGCAAGGAAGACGGCATGGTCTTCGATGACGGCGTGACCGCTTGCATCGCCGACAACCACTTCCTGATGACCACTACCACCGGCGGCGCGGCTCGCGTGTTGCAGTGGCTGGAAATCTACCAGCAGACCGAATGGCCAGACCTGAAGGTGTACTTCACCTCGGTCACCGACCACTGGGCGACCATGACCCTGTCCGGGCCCAACAGCCGCAAGCTGTTGAGCGAAGTGACCGACATCGACCTGGACAAGGACGGCTTCCCGTTCATGACCTGGAAGGAAGGTCTGGTCGGCGGCGTACCGGCGCGCGTGTTCCGGATCTCGTTTACCGGTGAGCTGTCGTACGAAGTCAACGTGCAGGCCGACTACGCCATGGGCGTGCTGGAAAAAATCGTCGAGGCAGGCAAGAAGTACAACCTGACCCCATACGGCACCGAGACCATGCACGTACTGCGGGCCGAGAAGGGCTTCATCATCGTTGGCCAGGACACCGACGGCTCGATGACCCCGGACGACCTGAACATGGGCTGGTGCGTCGGCCGTACCAAGCCGTTCTCGTGGATCGGCTGGCGCGGCATGAACCGTGAAGACTGCGTGCGCGAAGAGCGTAAGCAACTGGTGGGCCTGAAGCCGGTCGATCCAAAAGTGTGGCTGCCGGAAGGCGCCCAGCTGGTGTTCGATCCGAAGCAGACGATCCCGATGAAGATGGTCGGCCACGTCACCTCAAGCTATGCCCATAACTCCCTCGGCTACTCGTTCGCGATGGCGGTGGTGAAGGGCGGCTTGAAGCGCATGGGCGAGCGGGTGTTCTCACCGCAAGCGGATGGCAGCGTGATCGAGGCGGAGATTGTCTCCTCGGTGTTCTTCGACCCGAAAGGCGATCGCCAGAACATCTGACAGACCGAGTCGCCTGCATCGCAGGCAAGCCAGCTCCCACATTTGGAATGCATTCCCCTGTAGGAGCCGGGCTTGCCCGCGATGAGGCCCGAACAGACAGCACAGAATTTAGAACAGGTGCTCTATGACAGCAGCCAATGTTTACCAACAACGCCCCACCTCCGGCGCCAAGGCCGAGTCGTCGCTGCACCATGCCGATCTCGCCAGCCTGGTCGGCAAGGGCCGCAAGAACGCCGGCGTGACCGTGCGTGAAAAGAAACTTTTGGGCCACCTGACGATTCGTGGCGACGGCCATGACGCCGCCTTCGCGGCCGGCGTACACAAGGCCCTGGGCATCGAATTGCCCGGCGCCCTGCAAGTCATCGTCAAGGGTGAAACCAGCCTGCAATGGCTCGGCCCGGATGAGTGGCTACTGGTCGTGCCAAGTGGGGAAGAATTTGCCGCCGAGCAAAACCTGCGTGCCGCCCTGGGTGATTTGCATATCCAGGTCGTCAACGTCAGTGGCGGCCAGCAGATCCTCGAACTGCGCGGCCCGAACGTGCGCGATGTGTTGATGAAGTCCACCAGCTACGACGTGCACCCCAACAACTTCCCGGTGGGCAAGGCGGTGGGCACGGTGTTCGCCAAGTCGCAACTGGTGATCCGCCACACGGCCGAAGACACCTGGGAGCTGCTGATCCGTCGCAGTTTCTCGGACTACTGGTGGTTGTGGCTGCAGGATGCGTCGGCCGAGTTCGGCCTGAGCGTAGAAGCCTGATATGACGCAACGCTGACATTGTGGGAGCTGGCTTGCCGGCGATAGCGGTCTTGAGAACGCCATCGCCGGCAAGCCGGCTCCTACAAGGTTGCGTTGCATGCAGATGGTTGAGGAGTGTTTTGCAATGAGCCGCGCACCCGACACATGGATTTTGACCGCCGACTGCCCCAGCGTGCTCGGCACGGTGGATGCGGTCACCCGCTACCTGTTCGAGCAGGGCTGCTACGTCACCGAGCACCATTCGTTCGATGACCGCCTTTCGGGTCGGTTCTTCATTCGCGTGGAGTTCCGCCAGCCCGACGGGTTTGACGAGCAGGCTTTCCACGATGGCCTGGCCACGCGGGGTGAAGCCTTCGGCATGATCTTCGAACTGACGGCGCCGAACTACCGGCCAAAAGTGGTGATCATGGTCTCCAAGGCCGATCACTGCCTGAACGACCTGCTGTATCGCCAACGCATCGGCCAACTGTCGATGGACGTGGTCGCGGTGGTGTCCAACCACCCCGATTTGAAGCCGTTGGCCGACTGGCACCAGATTCCCTACTACCATTTCCCCCTTGACCCCAACGATAAACCGTCCCAGGAGCGTCAGGTGTGGCAAGTGGTGGAAGACACCGGCGCCGAATTGGTGATCCTTGCGCGCTACATGCAAGTGCTGTCGCCGGAGCTGTGCCGCAAGCTCGATGGCAAGGCCATCAATATTCACCACTCGTTGCTGCCGGGGTTCAAGGGCGCCAAGCCGTATCACCAGGCCTACAACAAGGGCGTGAAGCTGGTGGGCGCCACGGCGCATTACATCAACAACGATTTGGATGAAGGCCCGATCATCGCCCAGGGCGTGGAGGTGGTGGATCACAGCCACTATCCCGAGGACTTGATTGCCAAGGGGCGCGATATCGAAGGGCTGACGTTGGCCCGGGCGGTGGGGTATCACATTGAGCGGCGGGTGTTCTTGAACGCCAATCGCACGGTCGTTCTTTAGATCGCTATCGCGGGCAAGCCCGCTCCCACATTTTTGACCGTGTGAACCCGATCAAATGTGGGAGCTGGCTTGCCTGCGATGAGGCCCTAATAAACAACACAAGAAACAGCATCTGTACCCGAGCACTTAAACGCGCCGCCTGCCTGGGCGACGTGGTTCCATAAAAACAACAGCGAGGTGAAAGCATGTCTGGTAATCGTGGTGTCGTGTATCTCGGCAACGGCAAGGTCGAAGTACAGAAAATCGACTATCCCAAAATGCAGGACCCCCGTGGCAGGAAGATTGAGCACGGCGTCATCCTGCGCGTGGTCTCCACCAACATCTGCGGCTCCGACCAACACATGGTGCGCGGCCGTACCACCGCCCAGACCGGCCTGGTGCTCGGTCACGAGATCACCGGCGAAGTGATCGAGAAGGGCAGCGACGTCGAGAACCTGAAAATCGGCGACCTGGTGTCCGTGCCGTTCAACGTGGCCTGCGGCCGTTGCCGCTCCTGCAAGGAACAACACACCGGCGTGTGCCTGACCGTCAACCCGGCCCGTGCCGGTGGCGCCTACGGCTATGTCGACATGGGCGACTGGACCGGTGGCCAAGCCGAGTACGTGCTGGTGCCGTACGCTGACTTCAACCTGCTCAAACTGCCGGACCGCGACAAGGCCATGGAGAAAATCCGCGACCTGACCTGCCTCTCCGATATTCTGCCGACCGGCTACCACGGCGCTGTGACGGCCGGCGTTGGCCCGGGCAGCACCGTCTACATCGCCGGTGCCGGCCCGGTTGGCCTGGCCGCAGCCGCTTCTGCCCGCCTGCTGGGTGCGGCGGTGGTAATCATCGGCGACGTCAACCCGGTGCGCCTGGCCCACGCCAAGGCCCAGGGTTTTGAAATTGCCGACCTGTCCAAGGACACCCCGCTGCACGAACAGATCGCCGCACTACTGGGCGAGCCGGAAGTAGATTGCGCGGTCGACGCCGTGGGCTTCGAAGCCCGTGGTCATGGTCACGAAGGCGTGAAGGCGGAGGCTCCTGCCACTGTGCTTAACTCGCTGATGGGCGTGGTGCGTGTGGCGGGCAAGATCGGTATCCCCGGCCTGTACGTGACCGAAGACCCGGGTGCTGTGGATGCCGCCGCGAAGATGGGCAGCCTGAGCATTCGCTTTGGCCTGGGCTGGGCTAAATCCCACAGCTTCCACACCGGCCAGACCCCGGTGATGAAGTACAACCGCCAGTTGATGCAGGCGATCATGTGGGACCGAATCAACATTGCCGAAATCGTGGGTGTGCAGGTGATCAGCCTGGATGACGCGCCGCGTGGTTATGGCGAGTTCGATGCGGGTGTGCCGAAGAAGTTTGTGATCGATCCGCACAAGCTGTTCAGCGCGGCGTAAATCTCAAACACGCGTAAATCCAAATGTGGGAGGGGGCTTGTCCCCGATGGCGTAGTGTCAGTCGCTTATTTGTTGGCTGAAACACCGCTATCGGGGGCAAGCCCCCTCCCATGGTGTTTTGGCTCGGCTTAAAGTGATGCCAATTGGCCCTGATACAGCACGGGGCCGGTGGGTTGCCCAGTGGGCGAGCCGCCCTGTGGTTCCAGGCTGACGGCGAGGGTTAGCGGGGCGGTGAGCAATGCCTGCTGCTCCTTGCTCAACTGAATTCGACCTTTGTCGGCAACAGGCACCAGGCCCAGGGACACCGGCTTACCGCCAGCCGGGATAGCCCACAGTTCCAAGGCGCGCGTGGGTTCCACGGCGGCCAGTGACAGCGCCTCCACTTGCAAATGATCGCCAAACGCCTGGATCTGCAGCGCCGGTTGCTGGTTGGCGCTGGCCAGTGTGGCGCTGTACTCGGGGCCGATATCGCGCTGGTACAGCACGCCCACCAACAGCGCCACTACCACGGCACATGCGGCAGCCAGTACGCGAAAACTCATCCAGAACGGTTTCTTCGCCGGCATATGCAGCACCTGCGGTTCGATGCGCGCCTTGATGCCTTCCCACACATGTTCTGGCACCGGCCGTTCGGGCAGCGCGCCGGTCAGGCTGGCGAGGGCGTCCTGCCAGTGGCCGAGTTCGACCCGCAGCGCGGCATCGTCGAGCAACAGGGCATCAAAACGTCGGCGTGCGGTGGCCGGCATCAGCCCAATGGCATAGTCGGCGGCGAGGGCGCGGCGCAGGGCGGTGGTCTGGTAGTTCATGATTCAAGGCACCTGCGCAGGCGCTCCATGCCGCGACGAATCCAGGATTTGACCGAGCCCAGGGGCGCGGCCAGGTGTTCGGCCAGTTCCGAGCACGACAGGCCCTGGAAGTAAGCCACGGTGATCGACTGGCGTTGCATGCCGTCCAGGGTGTCGAGGCAGCGGTTGAGGGCGCGGGCGTCACGCTCGCTGTCGAGCTGTTCGTGGGCGCTGGGGCTGTCGTCGAGCATCGCGTCCTGTTGGCCCTCGGCCAGTGGCAGTTCGCGGCGTTTGCGCAGTTGGTCGATGGCCAGGTTGCGGGTGATGTTGACCATCCAGGTCATCGGTGCCGCCAGGTGCGCCTCGTAGCGCGAGGCGCTGTACCAGATGCGCACGAAGGCCTCTTGCAGCACTTCGTCGGCCAGGTCTGAGCGGCCCATGAAACGGAAGGCCACACCGTGCAGTCGCGGTGAGACACTGCGGTAAAGGGTTTCGAATGCCTGGCGGTTGCCCAGGGCGCATTGGGCCAGCAAAGGCCGCAACGGGTCAGCATCGTTGATGGAAATAGGGCTTCTCCAAGCACTCGAACGAGAGCGACGGGACTGCGCACGGTAGGCAGAGGGTAGTTCAGCTCTTGCATTCATTCCATCCGACTCCGGGCGGTGCATGCCTGTTATACGCGCGAGCACGTAATCCGGATGCAGCTTTTTCTGAACTAATCTTGAGGTGGGAACATTCCTTTGGAACTGTCAGTCAAACGCCTGCTTTTTAGCTCCTACTTTCAGAGGTTGTCTTGATGAAGATTTCACGCGGTTTTGCCCTGTCCTGCCTGCTGAGCGTGGCCGCTGGCCCGGTGTTTGCCGCAGGTTTCAGCCTCGGTGACGTGGCCAACGCCGTCTCCGGCGCCCAGGGCAACAACAAGGCGGCAGCAGCGGCGCCCAGCTCCCAGACCGCCGGCCTGCTGAGCGCCCTGACCTCGCAATTGAACGTCACCCCGGAACAAGCCGTGGGCGGCACCGGCGCCATGCTGGGCCTGGCCAAGAACCAGCTGAGCAGCACCGACTACTCGCAACTGGGCAAAAGCGTACCGGGCCTGGATCAACTCTCGGGGAGCAACTCCCTGGGCAGCCTCGGCGCCTTGAGCGGGATGCTCGGCCAGAGTGGCGGCAGCAAGACCAGCGGCCTCGATGGCCTGCTGGGTAACGTGAAGAACACCAGCGACCTGAACACCGCGTTCAGCGCGCTGGGCATGGACAGTGGGATGATCGGCCAGTTTGCGCCGGTGATCCTGCAATACCTGGGCGGCCAGGGTGCCAGCAGTTCGGTCTTGGGCAAACTGGCCCAGGCGTGGGGTACTGGCGGTTAACGTCCTGTCGCGCGCAGCTGTTCGATGCGCGCGTCCTTCTCCATCCAGAGCTGGTTCACCCAGTTCTGGACAGTCTGGCGAAATGCCGGATCATTCTCGTAATCCCCCTGCCACAACGCCGGGTCCAGCTCACGGGTGCGGATATCGATGATCACCTTCGGCACGGCGCCGCTGATCAAGTCCCAGAAACCCGGAATCTTCTCCTGTGGATACACCACGGTGACGTCGAGGATCGCGTCCAGCTGTTCGCCCATCGCCGCCAGTACAAACGCCACGCCGCCCGCCTTGGGCTTGAGCAACCGGGCAAAGGGTGACTCCTGCTGTTTGCGCTTGGCTTCGCTGAACCGCGTGCCTTCCAGGTAATTGACCACTGTCACCGGCTGGCGCTTGAACAGCTCGCAGGCTTCTTTAGTGATTTTCAGATCCTGCCCGGCCAGTTCCGGGTGCTTGGCCAGGAAGGCCTTGGTGTAGCGCTTCATGAAGGGGTAGTCCAGCGCCCACCACGCCAGCCCGAGGAAGGGCACCCAGATCAGTTCTTTTTTCAGGAAGAATTTGAAGAAGGGGGTACGGCGGTTGAGGGTCTGGATCAGTGCCGGGATGTCCACCCAGGATTGGTGGTTGCTGATCACCAGGTAGGAGGTGTCACCGCGCAGGTCATCGCCGCCGCGAATGTCCCATTGGGTCGGGATGCACAGCGAGAAGATCAGCTTGTCGATCTCGGCCCAGGTCTCGGCGATCCACATCACCGCCCAGGACATGTAGTCGCGCAAGCGGCCGGGGGCGATCAGCTTGAGCAGGGCAAACACCATCAACGGTCCGAAGAGGACCAGGGTGTTGAGCAATAGCAGCAGTGTGACGAAACAGCCGGTGAGCAGGCGGCGCATAAGCAACTCTTGGTGTCCGGTGGGCGGGCCATCATAAGAGAGGTGAGTCTAGAGGCCAAATCGCAAATCGCCCGGCGAATGTTTCACAATGTGCCGGGTATGCTGCCAGCGAGCTAACTTACCGGCGCTTTTGCGGTCTAGAATCCGCCTACTTCTTTCCGAGGAAATCACTTCGTGAAACTGCTCCTTGCCGCCTTTGCCCTGGTTGCCTTGCCCGTCATGGCCGCCGAACCGACCCTCTACGGTCGCTATGAATACATCCAACTGCCGGAGATCGGCCAAACCTTCAAGGCCAAGATGGACACCGGCGCGCTGACCGCCTCGCTGTCGGCCCGCAACATCGAAACCTTCCAGCGTGACGGGGACGACTGGGTGCGTTTCCGCCTCGGCGGCAAGGACGCGAGTGACAAAGTCTACGAACACAAGGTGTCGCGCATCAGCAAGATCAAGAGCCGCGCCGATGAAGACGACGACAAGGACGAAGCCACCGTGGCCAAGCGCCCGGTGATCGACCTGGAAATGTGCCTGGGCAACGTCAAGCGCACCGTCGAGGTCAACCTCACCGACCGCAGCAGTTTCAACTACCCGCTGCTGATTGGCGCCAAGGCCCTGCGTGAATTCGGTGCAGCGGTAAACCCGGCCCGTCGTTACACTGCTGACAAACCGGACTGCTGACGGACCACCATGCCGCATATCCTGATTGTCGAAGACGAAGCGGCCATCGCCGACACGCTGATTTTTGCCCTGCAAGGCGATGGCTTCACCACCACCTGGCTGAGCCTCGGCCAGGAAGCGCTGGCCCATCAGCGCCAGACGCCGGCCGACCTGATCATCCTCGACATCGGCCTGCCCGACATCACGGGATTTGAAACCTGCAAGCAACTGCGCCGGTTCAGTGAAGTGCCGGTGATGTTCCTCAGCGCGCGGGATGGCGAGATCGACCGCGTGGTGGGGCTGGAGATTGGCGCCGACGATTATGTGGTCAAGCCGTTCAGCCCTCGGGAGGTTACAGCGCGGGTCAGGGCGATCCTCAAACGCATCGGCCCGGGCACTGCGCCTACGGTGTTCCAGGTTGATCTGGAACGCATGCAGATCGCCTATCGCGGCCAGCCGTTGAGCCTCACACGGCATGAATTCCGTTTGTTGCAGAGCTTGCTGGAACAACCCGAGCGGGTGTTCAGCCGCGAGCAATTGCTCGATGCGGTGGGCGTGGCGGCGGATGCCGGTTATGAGCGCAATATCGACAGCCATATCAAGAGCCTGCGCAGCAAACTGCGGAGCGTGGCGGCCGATGCCGAGCCGATCCAGACCCACCGCGGCCTCGGTTACAGCTACAGCCCGAGCAACAGCTGATGCGCCTGGGGCTGCGGATCTTCCTGGTGTACGCGCTGTTTATCGGCCTCACCGGCTACTTTGTGCTCAGCACGGTGATGAAGGAAATCCGCCCGGGCGTGCGCCAGTCCACCGAAGAAACCCTGGTGGACACCGCCAACCTGTTGGCCGAGATCCTGCGCGATGACGTAAAAAACGGCACCCTCGGCCAAAGCCACTGGCCTGAACTGCTCAAGGCCTACGGCAACCGTCAGCCCGGCGCGACCATCTGGGGCTTGCCGAAGAACCAGGTCAACCACCGTATCTACGTGACTGACGCTAAAGGTACCGTGTTGCTCGACTCCACGGGTGAAGCCGTAGGCCAGGACTATTCCAAGTGGAACGACGTGTACCTGACCCTGCGCGGCGAGTACGGCGCCCGTTCCACCCGCAGCGAACTGGACGACCCGGCGTCGTCGGTGATGCACGTGGGCGCGCCGATCCGCGACAACGGCCAGATCATCGGTGTGGTCACCGTGGCCAAGCCCAACAGCTCGCTGCAGCCCTATGTGGACCGAACCGAGCGCCGCCTGCTGTGGTACGGCGCCGGGTTGGTGATTCTCGGTCTGTTGCTCGGTGCGTTGCTGTCATGGTGGCTGAGCGTGGCGCTGCGTCGGCTCACGGCGTACGCAGAGGCCGTCAGCGAAGGCCGGCGTGCCGAGTTGCCCCATTACCGGGGCGGCGAGTTGAAGCAGCTGTCCACGGCTGTGGAGCACATGCGCACGCAGCTGGAGGGCAAGGCCTACGTCGAACATTACGTGCACACCCTGACCCACGAACTGAAAAGCCCGCTGGCGGCGATTCGTGGCGCGGCGGAGCTGTTGCAGGGCGATATGAGCCGCGAGCAGCAGCAGCGTTTTGTCGGCAACATCGACAGCGAAAGTGCGCGCCTGCAGCAGTTGATCGAGCGCCTGCTGAACCTGGCGCAGGTCGAGCAACGTCAGGGCCTGGAAGAGCAAGTGGCGGTGCCGCTGGCAGCCTTGGTGGACAAAGTCCTCAACGCTCAATGTGCGCGGATCCAGCGTTTCGACTTGCAAGTGGAACAAGGGATCGCCGCGGATGTACAGCTGTTTGGCGAGCCCTTTCTGCTGCAACAGGCCCTCGGCAATCTGCTGGAAAATGCGCTGGATTTCACGCCCCCTGGCGGCACGCTGCGCTTCTCGGCGCAGCGCCGGGATAACAAGATTGAGGTGAGCCTGTTCAACCAGGCTGAGCCGATTCCCGACTATGCACTACCGCGCTTGAGCGAGCGTTTCTACTCGTTGCCACGGCCGGTGAGCGGGCGCAAGAGCACTGGGCTGGGATTGAACTTCGTGCAAGAAGTGATGCAGTTGCATAACGGTGGCCTGCACATCGGCAACGTTGCCGGCGGCGTGCGTGTGGTGCTGTGGTTGCCTGACGTCGACTGAGCAGAGGTCTGCATGACTCAACCGAAAGGCTTCTGGAACAGCCGCTGGGCTTTGGCCGGGTCCAGGTGTGCGACGTTGATGCGCAACCAGGGGCTCTTGAGACCATTGGCGTCGAACAACTGGCCGGGCGCCAGCAGGATGCCCTGCTTGTAGGCGCGTTCAAGGAAGTCATCGGTTTGAGTCAGTTCGGGGTGGCGTATCCAGAGAAACAACCCGCCATCGGGCAGGTGGAAGATCTCCCAGCCCCAGCGTTGGAAACTCGCTTGAGCGATCGCCTGGTGGGTCTGCAATTTGCGTTGAACCAGGTTCAAGTGCCGCTCGTAAATACCGTCCGACAGGATCGTGCTGAGAAAGCGCTCGCAGAAGCTCGGCACGGCGACGCTGGTCAGCAGTTTCAAGTCGGCCAACGCTGCAATCAGGTGGGGCGGTGCCACCAAATAGCCCACCCTTAGGCTGGCCGAGAGTGTCTTGGAAAAGCTGCTGATGTAGATCACTTTGCGCAAGCCGTCGAGGGTCGCCAGCCGCGTGCCGTGTTCGCCGGTCAGGTCGCCGTAAACGTCATCTTCCACCAGCAGCAGATCGTACTGATAAGCCAGCTGCAAAATCTGGAAAGCCCTATGCGGGCTCAGCGATGAGCCGGTGGGGTTGTGAAATTGCGAGTTGATGAAGAACGCTTTCACGGTTCGGCTGGCCAGGGTTTTTTCCAGTGCTTCGATATCCGGGCCGTCAGGCAGCCGCGCGACGCCGACCACCGTGGCACCGCGCAGGGCCAGCAGTTGCACCAGGTTACTGTTGCAGGGGTCGTCCACCAGTACGCAATCGCCGGGCTCGATAAGTTTGCGAATCACCAGGTCCAGCGCCTGGGTGGCGCCGAGGGTGGTCAGCACCTGATCGGGGTTGACCGTTAGGGCCAGCCTGTTGTGCAGGTGTTGGGCCAGGTTCTGACGCAGCGGCAAATGACCGAGTGGATCGCCGTATTCGATCAGCGAACTGTGGGCGAAGTTGGCCGTACGGCGGATGATCCTCGCCAGGGCTTGCGTGTCGCGCCACGCCGGCGGCAGCCAGCCGCAGCCCAGTTTCATGCTGTAGGCATCGCCATGGAAAATCCGCCAGAAGGCGTTCAAGTTTCCTCGGTCAATGGCTTCCAGGGGCGCCATCTGGGCAGGCGCCGGTGGTTTGCTCGCCTGGGCCTCGACGAAAAAACCACGGCCTTGGCTGGCGCTGATCCACCCATTGATTTCCAGGCGCTCGTAAGCGCTGACGACGGTATGGAAGCTCAGGTCGTGCCTGGCGCTGAGCTCGCGAATGGACGGCAAACGCTGCCCGGGCTTGATCTCGCCACGCCCGATAGCCTCCTTGATGGCACTCACCAACTGTTCGATGACGGCAATCTTTGGTGAGCGGTCTAGTATGAGTTCCATCCCTGTGACCCTGACCATGAAGTGTTAGGGCAAATCTTCTAACAGTTATTACAGCAGGACCAGCACTGTTTTTGGGTTGCCGGGATTTCTGGAGTAAGCCTGACGGACTGTCAGCTTAATTCAGGAGGAATAGTGATGACGCACGTTTTGTCACCGTCGGTATTGGCACCCCGCAACAGTCAGCCCTTGGCCGTGACCGACCTGGACAACTGGAGCGACTGGAAATGGCAACAGCGCAATGCGGTGACCAAGCTTGATGAACTGCTGGGCTACTTTCCGGGGTTGGCACAGGATGGTTGGCTGCAGCGTATTGGCCAGCATCTGGAAGACCGCAAACTTACGGTAACCCCTTACACCCTGGGTCTGATCAAGGTTGATCAGCATCGGCGCCCCCTGACAGATGACCCCTTTTGGCGTCAATTGATTCCCGATTGGAACAGCACCCCTGCCGCCGAGGCCCTGGGCTACGACGGCGAGTCGGAAAACTGGGAATTGCCCGACGAAATGGTCACGCCGATCTGCCAGCACAAGTACGACAACCGGGTCATTCTGCGCCTGGCCAATGTCTGCCACGCGTATTGCCAGTTCTGCTACGAAGCCTTGCGCACCCTGGAAAAACAGACCGTTAAAAGCTCAATGCGCAAGCAGGACTGGCTCGATACGCTCGACTACATCCGTCAGAACCCGCAGCTCGATGAAGTGATCCTCAGTGGCGGCGAGCCGTTGATGCATTCTGACAAACACCTGGACGGCTACCTTGGCGACCTGCGAGCGATACGCCCCAACCTGATCATCCGCCTGCACACCCGTGCGCTGACCTTCAACCCGTACCGTATTACTGATCAACTCGTGGAGGTCCTCGGGCGGCACGACGTCACTGCCATAGGCTTGCATATCGTCCACCCCCGGGAAGTCACGGAAGACTTCCTGCAAGCTGCCAAGCGCCTGCGCAGCGTGTGCCCGATCCTATTCGCCAACATCCCATTGCTCAGTGGCATCAACGACGACTACGACACGATGGCCGAGCTGTGCCTGACCCTCTACCGGCACGGCATCCAGCCGCACTACTTGTATCACTTCATGCCGTTCTCACCCGGTTCCCAGGCCTTTCGTACCGACATCAGCGACGCCGTGGCCTTGGTCAGCCGGATGAAGCGCAGGCTGTCGAACATCGCCGTGCCTGAATACGTACTGCCTCACAAAACCGGCAAATACACCGTGCCGCTGGATCTGCTGAACGGTCTGCCGACCCTGCAGCGACGCAGCGACGGTGAATACCTGCAGTACACCAACTGGCAAGGCCAGCCCTGCACTTTTCCGGAATGAACCTTATGGTCAATCGTTTTGCCAGCCATCTGACGGGCCTGGACAACCCCAACCCGTTTCCTGGCATGGTCGCCTTTGAGCAGCGCACAGGCAGGCAGGTCGACTTGCGCCTGGGCGGCAATGAATGTCTCGACGCGCCACTCACCGCCTTGCGCGAGCGGTACGGTAATGACTTTTGCGAACACGCACGGCTGTATGGCGATCCGCAAGCCTTTGCCCTACGCCAGGCACTGGCGGCGGCCCATGGTTTCAACCCGGCGCATCTGTGCCTGGACAGCGGCGCCGATGCGGTCCTGGCGTTGTGCATTCGAGCCTTGTGCGCGCCGGGGGACCGGGTGGTGTGCAGTGCTGGCACCTATCCAACTTTTGCGTACTTTGCCAAGGCGGCGGGGTGTGAGGTGGTCGAAACCCCGTATCACCGCACGGACACCAGCCTGGCAGTGAACATTCCAGGCTTGTTGCTTGAGGCCGTGCGCTGCGGCGCCAAGGTGGTCTACCTGGCCAACCCGGATAATCCGACGGGCAGTTGGTGGTCGTTCGAGGCGGTCCAGGAGCTGGCGTCCTCCTTGCCCGATGATTGCACCTTGCTGTTGGACGAGGCCTACCTGGACTTCTGCCCTGACCTGCAGATGAACAGTGAGCGGGTGCTTGAGGGCTGCATCCGGGTGCGTTCTCTGTCCAAGGCCTACGCCCTGGCCGGTTTGCGCCTGGGGTATGCGCTGGCCGATCCTGCGACCATCGCCATGCTCGACAAGGTGCGCATTCACTACGCCGTCGGCGGCCTGGTGCAGCACGCCGCGCGTGTGGCGCTGGACGATCGGCGCCACGCCGAAGCCATCCAGGAAAACAACGCCCTGTTGCGCGATGCCTTCAGCCAGCGGTTGCGGGGGATGGGCTACCGGGTGCTGCCGTCCGGTACCAACTTCATCAGCCTGTTGTTGCCGTCCGCGGCGGCGGCTCACCACTTGCAGGAGCATCTGCTGGATCACCGGATTGCCGTGCACCGGCCACTGCATCCGGCGTTTGCCAACCTGATCCGGGTCACCGTCTGTGAAGCCGCCCTGGAGGAGCGCGTGCTGGAACTGTTCGAGAGGGCCATTGAATGAAACCTCAACTGCAGTTTCGTGACGCCTTTCAAGACGCCTTGCCCATTGTCATCAGCGGCTTTGTCTTCGGCCTGGTGTTTGGTGTATTGGCCAGCAAGGCCGGGCTGTCGCCCCTCGCCGCCACACTCATGAGCCTGATGGTATTCGCCGGTGCTTCGCAGTTCGTGGCGGTGGAGCAATGGCACTCCGGGCAGCTGTCGTTGGTGGCCATCGTGCTGACGACGTTGTTGGTCAATCTACGGCACTTGTTGATGAGTCTGTCGCTGCGCCCAGCGTTTCGCAAGGAGCCCAAGCGCAAGCTGATTCCCGCGTTTTCCTTGTTGCTGATCGATGAAACCTGGGCACTGGCCGAGCACCGCTTCAAGAAGTCGGCGCCGTCCCTGCGTTATTTCGTGCAGGCCGGCCTGCTGATCTATTTCGGCTGGGTCGGCGGCACGCTGCTGGGGACCCAATTGGGCAGCCATATTCCACGGCCAGCGGACTTCGGCCTGGATTTCACCTTTGTGGCGATGTTCCTGTCGTTGATGGTGTTGCTGTGGCAGCGCTCGCTGGATTTCTTCACGTGGCTGCTGTCCGGGGTCATCGCCTTCTACGCGGCGCAGTTGCCGGGTATTGGCCAGGCGTCGGTGGTCATTGCGGCGATTATCGCCAGTGCGTTGGTGGCCGCGTTGCCCCAGGCCGGACAACTGGAAATCGACCATGAGTGAGTTGGAACTGGCGGCAATCATCGGCATGGCCCTCGTCACCTACCTCACCCGTATCGGTGGGTTGCTGGTGACGGCTGAGCGCACCAGCTTGAACGGCTTCACAGAACGCTTTCTGAAAAACCTGCCGGCGGCGCTGCTGGCCGCGCTGATCAGTCCGAAACTCGCCACCGGCGATGTGTCGATCTGGCTGGCGGCGCTGATCACCGTGGCGGTGGTCTGGAAGTTCAAGAACACCTTGCTCGGCGTCGCCGCAGGCACCTTTAGCTGCGCGGCGATCCGTTGGCTCATTTAAGGACAAACCATGAAAATCGGAATCATAGACTCGCTTCACAACAGCTACGTGAGCAAGGCCGACATTGAGCAGGATGTCTTCGGCGGGCGGGCCAGCGTCTCGCTGTTCCAGGTCTCCAATGCGGACCAACTGCCGCAGGCTGCGATGCAATGCGACGGGCTGATCAGTTGGCACCTGGTACCGCTGCAAGCCGCGTTCATCAACCGCCTTGAACGGTGCCGGGGCATCGTTCGTGCGGCCGTGGGGTTTGACAATATCGACTTGGTGGCAGCCCGTCAGCGCCATATCGAAGTGGCCAACGTGCCCGACTACGGGACTGAAGAGGTGGCTGATCACGCATTGTCCATGGCCCTGTCGTTGCTACGCCGCTTGCCCCGCGGCCATGAGGTGGTGTCGCGAGGCAGTTGGGATTGGCGTGAAGTCGGCGCGTTGCCGCGCATGAGCCAACTGCACGTGGGCATTATTGGGTGTGGGCGGATCGGCATGGCGGCGGCGCTGCGCTTCAAGGCGTTTGGTTGTCAGGTCAGCTTTTACGACCCCCTTGTCTGCAGCGGGGTGGAGAAGTCCTTGGGGCTGCAGCGTTGCGAAACGCTGGAGCAGTTACTGCACAAGGCCGACTTGGTGAGCATTCACACGCCGCTGAATGAACAGACCCATCACCTGATCGGCGCACGGGAACTGGCGATGCTCAATGGCAAGTACCTGATCAACACCGCACGTGGTCCGATTATCGACTCACAGGCGTTGCGTGATGCCGTGGCCGACGGACTGTTGGCCGGGCTTGGGCTCGATGTCTACGAAGACGAGCGTCAAGCGATCCCCGAACAATTCCTGGGCCGTGATGATGTGTTGCTGTCACCGCATGTCGCGTTCTATTCCGACGCGGCGTTGCCGGAGTTGCGGGCCAAGGCAGCACAGGTACTGTTGAGCATTCTTGAACAGGGCAGCCACCGTAACGTGGTCAATTGACCCACGCTGGAGAGTCTCCACAGACTCTCCACACAGCCTCCATAAAACCGCTACGCAGCCCTCACACACTCTCCCCCCATCAAAACAGGGAGAGACCCATGAACCGCAGTCTGCTTTTCAAACTTGGCGCCATTGCGCTGCTGATCCTGCTGTTGCTGATTCCGTTGCTGATGATCAACGGCATCATCAGCGACCGCCAGCAGCTGCGTGACGGTGTATTGATGGACATCGCCCGCAGCTCCAGCTACAGCCAGCGACTCACCGGCCCGGTGATGGTGGTGCCTTATCGCAAGACCGTGCGCGAGTGGAAACTCAATGAAAAGCTCAACAAACGCTACGAAGTCACGCGTGAAGAGCGCGGTCGTCTGTATTTCCTGCCGGATCGATTTGAACTCGACGGCGAAGTGCAGACCGAACTGCGCGCACGGGGCATCTACCAGGCGCGGTTGTTCCATGCCGATACCCGCATCGGCGGGCGGTTTGAAGTGCCTGCGCAAATGGGCATCACGGAAGACTTTGCCGATTACCGCTTTGAGCCGGCGTTTCTGGCGGTGGGCATCAGCGATATTCGCGGCATCGAAAACGCGCTGAAGCTGGAACTGGCCAACCAGCGCCTGGAATTTGAACCGGGTTCCCAAGTCGATTGGCTGGGTGAAGGCGTGCACGTGGCGCTGCCGCAACAAGACAGCAAGAAGCCCTATGTCGTGGAGTTCGCCTTCGACCTGCGCCTGCAAGGCACCGAACAACTGCAAGTGGTGCCGGTAGGCAAGACCAGCCAGGTGACCCTGGCGTCCAACTGGCCGCACCCCAGCTTTATCGGCAACTTCCTGCCCGCCCAGCGTGAGGTCAGCGACACAGGCTTTACCGCGACCTGGCAAACCTCATTCTTCTCCACCAACCTTGAACAAGCGCTGCAAAGCTGTCTCGACGGGCAGGGCTGCAAGGACTTCAGCAACCGGGGCTTTGGCGTCAACTTCATTGACCCGGTGGACCAGTACCTCAAGAGCGACCGTGCGATCAAATATGCGCTGCTGTTCATCGCCCTGACCTTCGCTGGCTTCTTCCTGTTCGAAATGCTCAAGAACCTGGCCGTGCACCCGGTGCAGTACGCGTTGGTGGGGTTTGCGCTGGCGTTTTTCTACTTGCTGTTGTTGTCGTTGTCCGAGCATATCGGGTTCGCCATGGCTTACCTCATCTCGGCCAGCGCCTGTGTGTTGTTGATCGGTTTCTACGTGTGCCACGTGCTGCGCAGCGTCAGCCACGGGCTGGGCTTTTCGGCGGGGTTGGCAGCGTTATATGGCTTGTTGTACGGGTTGCTGAGCGCTGAGGATTACGCGCTGCTGATGGGCTCGCTGCTGCTGTTCGGCCTGCTGGGCACGGTGATGGTGCTGACGCGCAAGCTCGATTGGTATGGCGTGGGCAAGCGCAAGGCGGTCGAACCGTTGCAGTTTGACCTGGAGGCGGTGCAATGATCGGGTTGCGTGAAGATCAGCAGATGAAGGCGCGGATGGTCGCATTTCTCAACCACGCCACCGCCCCCTGTAGGAGCTGGCTTGCCAGCGATCGCGGTGGTCCAGTCAACGAGTCGCAAGCTGACACTCCGCTATCGCTGGCAAGCCAGCTCCTACAGGGGACTGCGGTGGTTTTCAAACCGGGGGCTGGGTCTGCTGCATCGAAGGGCGCTGGCTGACGTCGGCGTACCAGGCTGCAAGCTTGGGGTTAGCATCACGCCACTGCAGGTCGGGATGACGAAAATCGAGATAACCCAAGGCGCATGCCACGCTGATCGCCGCTATGTCGAAATGGCTGCTCAGCTCGGCAATCGCGTCCTGTTCCAGCTCGGCGAGGGTGCGGCGGATCTTGTTGCGCTGCTCGTCGAGCCACTGGTCCCAGTGTTTTTCTGCAGGGCGCATGGCGGTCTCGTAACGCACCAGCACGGCCGCATCCATGATGCCGTCGGCCATCGACGCCAGGGTCAGGCGGCGCCAGCGCGCGGAGCCGTCGCGGAGGATCAGCGGGTTGCCGACGTGCTGGTGGTCCAGGTAGTCGAGGATCACCCGGCTGTCGTGCAGTACCGACCCGTCGGCCAGGCGCAGGGCCGGGATCTTGCCCACGGGGTTGCCTTGCACCACCTGGGCGTCCGGGGCGACCGGTGTTGGCATGCACGCATGCAGGGCCACGCGGTCCTGCTGGCCGGTTTCGATCAACAGCACGCGCACTTTGCGGACAAAGGGTGAAGCGGGGTTGTGGAACAAGGTCATGCTGGGAGCGGACATGGGTACACCTCAAGAATGGGCTGCGGCTAGCCTAGAGACATTGAGGGTGTTTTTGAAGGCCTCATCGCAGGCAAGCCAGCTCCCACAGGGTAATGCATTCCAAGGTGGGAGCTGGCTTGCCTGCGATGACGGCCTCAACCGCGCCGCTTAAACAAACCCCATACACCAATGCCGGCAGGAATCCCCAACCCCACCCAACTGAGCGAATCCCACAGCCCATCCCCCAGCAACGCCGCAAACAACCCCGCCGCACTGAGCACGCCAATCCCCAGGGGAATGCCAAACACCTTCCAGAAACTCGACTGCCGCGGCTTCATGGCTTGGCCGCCTTGCGCCGCACGACCCACAGGTAGACCCCGCTGCCCAGCACGATGATGGTCAGCACATCCAGCACCGCCCACAGAATCTTCATCGGCATGCCGCCATAGTCGCCAAAGTGCAGCGGCTGGGACATGCCCATGGCGTCCATGTACCACGGCCGTTCGGCGATGGCGGTGACGGCCAGGGTGCTGGCGTCGATCAGCACCGGCGTGAGCAAGTGCGAGGTGAGGTGGGTGCTGCCTTTCATGAACACCGCGTAATGGTGCTCGCTGGAAAAGCGCGTGCCGGGGAAGGCGATGAAGTCCGGCTCCATGCCGGGCGCAGCCTTGGCGGCGATGGCCAGCAGCTCGGTAGCCGGTGCACGCTGGGTGAGCGGCGGAGCGTTCTTGTACGGCTCGATCATCGCGCTGAGGCTGTCCTGGCGCCAGGCGGCGATGATCAGGTCGGCGCAGGCGCTGATCACACCGGTCACGCCCACCACCAGCGCCCAGGTCAGGGTGACCACGCCGATCAGGTTATGCAGGTCGAGCCAGCGCAGGCGGGTGGATTTGTCTTGGCGCACGGTGGCGAACTTCAAGCGGCGCATGAACGGCAGGTACAACACCGTGCCCGAGACAATCGCCACCACAAACAGAATGCCCATGAACGCCAGCAGCAACTTGCCGGGTAGGCCGGCGAACATGTCCACGTGCAAGCGCAGCAGGAACAGCGTCAGCCCGCCGTTGGCCGCCGGCGTTTCCACGGCTTCGCCGGTGCGCGCATCGAGCATGAAGGTGTGCGACGAATTGGGTTCGGTGCCGGCTGTGGCGGCCATGATCGCGATCACGCCGTTCTTGTCGTCTTCGTCCCAGGCCAGGTACTGCATGGCTTCGCCGGGGCGATGGGCCTGGGCCTTGGCCACCAGTTGTTCCAGGTTGAGCTGCGGCGTATCGGCAGGCATCTGCGCCAGTTCCGGCTCGTTGCCCAGCAGGTGGTCGATCTCGTGGTGAAACACCAGCGGCAAGCCGGTAAGGGCGAGCAGCAACAGGAACACCGTGCAGATCAGGCTGGTCCAGGTGTGGATGAAGGACCAGCGGCGGATGGTTTTGCTTTTCATTTTTTCAACCTTCAGACACACCAAAGCCGCCCATGGGGGCGGCCTGGTGATGAACTCAGCCGATTACCACTGGTAGGTGGCGCTGGCGACGACGCTGCGTTGGTCGCCGAAGTAGCAGTAGTTGCCATCACAGGTGGACAGGTAGTCCTTGTTGAACAGGTTGGTGGCGTTGAGCTTTACCGAGGCGCCCTTGAGGCTATTGTCCAGGCGGCCCAGGTCGTAATGCACCGCGCCGTCGAACACGGTGTAGGCATCGGCCTTGCCCAGCCAGGTGTTGGCCTGGTCGCCATAGGTGTTGCCGGTGTAACGGGCGCCGAAGCCGATACCGAAGCCGTCGAGAAGGCCTGTGTGCCAAGTGTAGTCAGTCCACAGCGAAGCCTGCTGGTTGGGCATCAAGGTCAGGCGGTTGCCCTTGTAGATGCCTTTTTGCACTTCGGATTTGGCCAGGGTGTAGGCCGCAATCACCTTGAGGTTCTCGGTCACGTCAGACACGGCTTCCAGCTCCAGGCCCTTGACCTTCACTTCGCCGGTCTGGCTGTTGATCTGCTCGCCACCTGCGCCCAGGGTGGTCACCTGCACGTTCTTCTGGGTCAGGTCGTAGACCGCCGCGCTCAGCAACGTATTGGAGCCGGGCGGCTGGTACTTGACGCCCATTTCCCATTGCTTGCCTTCGGTCGGCTTAAACGTCGTGAGGGCATTGGTGTCGGCGTTGCTCGCCGGTTGGAAGGATTCGGCGTAGGACAGGTACGGTACGAAGCCCGAGTCGAACACATAACTCAGCGCGGCGTTGCCACTGAAATGCTTGATGCGATCGGTGTTGGTCGAGTCGTTGTCGTTGAAGTAGGTGGTGCCCTGATGCACCCAGTCTTCACGCCCGCCCAAGGTCAGGCGCCATTTGTCCAGGGCCATCTGGTCCTGGACATAGAGGCCGGTTTGCACGGTTTTCTGGTTGTAATCGTAAAACGGCCGCACGCCGGTGGGGCGCAACGTCGGCTGGGTGTTGATCGGGTTGAAAATGTTGATACCCGACGCAGTGCCGTAAATCGCCCGATAGGACGTATCGGTGCGCTGGTGATCCAGGCCGAGCAACAGGGTGTGGTTGATATCGCCGGTCGCGAAGTCGGCCTGGAAGTTGTTGTCCAGCGCCAACTGGCCGATGTTCTCGTCAACGTTGGTGGTTGAACGGCTGATATTGCCTGCGGCATCGGCCGGCGAGAAGGCATAAGAGCCCACGGTCAGTTGCTGGAACGACAGCTCCGACTTGGTGTAGCGCAGGTTCTGCTTGAACTGCCAGGTGTCGTTGAAACGATGCTCAAAGGCATAACCCAGTGCGTAGTAGGTACGGTCGTAGAACTCGTAGTCCGGGTCGCCCAGGTTCTTGTGGTGCGAGACTTCGCCCAGTGGCGAGTGGATCTTGGTGCCCTGGATCGGCATGAACTGGCTGGTGGTGCCGGTATCGTCACGAGTGAACTGCGACAAGAAGGTCAGCTTGGTATCCGGGTCGATGTTCCAGGTCAGGCTCGGCGCGATGTTGTAGCGCTTGTTGTCGATGTGATCGACCTGAGTACCGGCATCCCGTACCACGCCGCTGAGGCCATAGAGGAACTGGCCTTCATCGTCGATCTTGCCGGTGCTGGCGAAGTTGATCTGGCGGTAGTTGTCGCTGCCGTACTGCACCTGGATGGCATTGCTCGACTCGGCGCTGGGACGCCGGCTGACCATGTCCAGCAGGCCACCGGGTGGGGTCTGGCCGTAGATCGAGGAAGCCGGGCCACGCAGCAGGGCGAGGCGGTCGAGGTTCCAGGTCTCGGCTTTCGGGTTGGCGTACACACCGCGTGGCAGCGGCAGGCCGTCGAGGAACTGAGTGGGTTCGAAGCCGCGCACACGCATCCAGTCGTAGCGGGTGTCGCTGCCGTAGCTGGCGGACACGATGCCGGGCATGTATTTGACTGCGTCATCCAGGTTCTGGACGTTGCGGTCCTGCATTTGCTGGCGAGTGGCGACGGAGATCGAACGCGGTGCTTCGACCAGCGCGGTGTCGGTCTTGGTGCCGGCGGCGGTGCGTGTCGCCAGGTAGCCCTGCGCCGGGCCCCAGGCGCTTTCGTAGTTGGCGTCTTGTCCGGTGATGTTGGTTTCCGGCAGGGCCACCACACCGTCGGGGATCGCGACCAGGGTGAAGGTGCCGGCACTGCTTTGCTCCAATTGCAAACCGGTACCACGCAAAGCTTCACGCAGCGCGCCCTGTGGGTCGAACTGGCCTTTGACCGGTGCCGAGGTCTTGCCCGACGCCAGCGCCGGGTTGAGGGTCAACGCCAGGCCGGCCTGGCTGGCGATCTGGTTCAACGTGGTGGCCAGCGGCGCCGCCGGCAGGTCGTAGGCGCGCACGCTCGAGGCTTGTTCGGCTGCCATCAGCGCAGTGCTGGCCAGCGGGGTGCTTAAGGCAATGGCCACGGCTAACAGGCTGGGGCGCAACAAGGTGTCTAGCGTGCGGGACATAGGGCGGCTCCTGAATGGAAATATTTCTCAATTGCCTAGGTGCCGAACGAGAATTGAAAAGTGATAGGGCAGGGTGAAAATATTTTTTTCGGTTGGCCTTGAGGGCCTCTTCGCAGGCAAGCCAGCTCCCACATTTGATTGGGTTCACACGGTCAAAATGTGGGAGCTGGCTTGCCTGCGATAGCAATAGCCCAGGCACCGCAGAAACTAAGGCTTGGCTCTGACCGTCACCCACCACGGCGTGTGCTGCTCGATCTGCACCGGCAGAGTGGGCAGCAGCGCATTCAACGCCAGGGTGGTGTCATGCAGCGGGAAGCTGCCGGTAATCCGCAGATCCGCCACGTTCTTGTCCACACCCAGGTAGCCGGTGCGGTAGCGGCTCAGCTCGCCAACCACATCGCCCAGGCGTGCGTTGTCCACCACCAGCATGCCGCGGGTCCAGGCGTCGGTGGCGGGAGTGACGGCCAGCGCAGGGCCGAGGCCGTCGCTGCGCATCAACACTTGCTGGCCTTCCTTGAAGATCTGTTCCTGGTGCAACGCCTCGGGCTGCGCGGCCACGGCCGATTGCAGCACGCTCAGGCGCGTGGCGTCGTCTTCGCGCTTGACGATAAACCGCGTGCCCAAGGCGCGCAGGTTGCCGTCGCGGGTTTGCACATAGAAAGGGCGGGCGTCGTTGTGGCCGGTCTCAACCAGAATCTCGCCTTCTTGCAGCACGATCAGACGGCGCTTTTCATCAAAACGCACGTCGATGGCGCTGTGGGTGTTGAGGTTGATCAGCGTACCGTCCGCCAGTTTCAGCGTGCGTTGCTCGCCTGTCGCAGTGCGTTGATCAGCCATCCAATAGTGGATTGGCACGTAGCGCTCACCGGCAAACAACGCCAGGCCTATCACCAGTGCAATGCTCGCCAGGCCGCTGCCCAGCTTGCGCACGCGCTGGCGAATGCCTTCACGTGACTGCAACAACGCCGCCCGCGCCGGGCCCGAGGCCACGCTGAAACGC
Organism: Pseudomonas sp. GW821-FHT09A09; assembly: GCF_059418405.1. NCBI lineage: Bacteria > Pseudomonadati > Pseudomonadota > Gammaproteobacteria > Pseudomonadales > Pseudomonadaceae > Pseudomonas > Pseudomonas sp. GW821-FHT09A09. Next base: position 106,508 of record NZ_JBWKPU010000009.1, on the reverse strand, counting down.
TGGTCGAGCATGCCCAGTTGGCGCCAGGCGCGGGCGTGTTCTTCATCGCTGGCCAGCCATTTGGCGAATTCTTCACGCTCCACCGCACTGCCGTCCCCCGAGTCGAGGGACAGTTGCCAGGCAATCGCGGCGTCCAGCACACGGGCCGAGACCGGCCGGGAGCTTGTCACAGCGGCTCGCCATACAGCGCGATGTAGCACTGGCGAATGCCCTGGGCCAGGTACTGGCGCACGCGAGGGACGGAGACGCCGAGGCGCTGGGCGATTTCTGCATGGCCCAGGCCGTCGAGGCGGTTATAGAGGAACGCGGCGCGAGCCTTGCTCGACAGCTTGCCGAGCAGGCGGTCGATGGCCTTGAGGTCTTCTAGGATCAGTTGCTGTTCTTCAGGCGAAGGGTGTTCGCTTTCCGGGATCAGCATCAATTCGGTGAGGTAGGCCTGTTCCAGGGCGGCGCGACGGAAGTAGTCGAACAGCAGCCCTTTGGCGATGGCTACCAAAAAGGCGCGTGGCTCGCGGGGTTCGCGCAACTCGTCACGGCCCAGCAGGCGCATGAAGGTGTCCTGGCTCAAGTCTTCGGCGCGGCTCGGGCAAGCCACGTTGCGTCGCAGCCAGGCCAACAGCCAGCCACGATGGTCGCGATACAACGCGCCAACAAGCTCACTGTGTGGGTTCTGGACCGACGACAAGGCATCACCGAATAAACAAGAGGTTTAAACTAACGAGAATTATTCGCGATTGTGTCAGAGGCGTCGGACGGGCGCAATTGGCGTCTGTCGGGCAGTGCTATTAAAACGATGGCGCTTGCTTGCGCCGTTTCCATTGGCTCAAACGCTCTTGCAAGGCCTGCGGTGTGTCGATGTGTTGTTGGCGCGCGCGGCTAAACAGGATGAGCATCAGCTCGGCCGTGGCCAAGGCGTCGGCACTGGCGTGATGGCGTTCGCCCACGTGCAGCTTGAAGTGCCGGGTCCAATCATCGAGCCCGGCTTCACGGATATTCGCGTCAGGGCACAGCAGCGGGGCGAGGTCGGCCACGTCGAGAAACGGGTGCGCCAGGCGGTAACCCAGGCTGTCCTTGAGTGCCCGGCAGAGCATGTGTTGATCGAATGGCGCATGAAACGCCAGCAACGGGCTGTCACCCACAAACTCCATGAAATCCAGCAGGGCCTCCACCGGGTCGCTGCCGGCGGCGATGGCGCTGGGGCCCAGACCATGGATCAGCACGCTGGGGCTGAGTTTGGTCTCGGCCCGTTGCAGGGTGCGTTCGAACATCTGCGAGAAATCCACCGCGCCGTCCTCGATCACCACGGCGCCGATGGACAGCACCTGGTCTCGGTTGAGGTTCAGCCCGCTGGTTTCCAGGTCCACCACGACCCAGCGCTGGCTGTGCAGTGCGCCGTCACCCAATGTGCCGGCTGGCGGGAGTTGGGCCAGACGCTGTTGTTGCACTGCATTGAGCCCTGGCTTTTTCGGGCGTAACCAGTCGAACAGCCTCACAGCTGATACCGCAAGGTCAGGCTGGTTTGCAGGCGTTGGGCCTGGCGCAGGGATTCACGCAGGATGCGCCGGTCCAGGTGGTTGAGGCTGTCGGGGTCGACGCGGTTGGAGTACGGCTGGTTCTCTCGGGTCTGCAACTGATGCTGTTGCATGCGGGTTTGCTGGATGAAGTGATACGCCTCTTCATAGGCGGCGCCATCCAGGGGCTCGATCACTTCACTGGCCACCAGTTGGCGCAGGCGTTCCAGGGTGTTGTTGGCGTGGATGCCGTTGGCCAGGGCCAACAAGCGCGCACCGTCGACAAAGGGCGTGAGGCCTTGGACCTTGAGGTCCAGGGTGGCTTTCTCACCGCCTTTGCGCGTCAGCACAAACTCACGGAAACGCCCCACGGGCGGGCGATGGCGCAGGGCGTTTTCGGCCAGCATGCGCTGGAACAAGCGGTTATCCGCCACCTGATCAAGAATGCCTTTGCGCAGTTGCTCGCAGCCGCGCTCATCGCCCCACACCACCCGCAGGTCGAAATAGATACTCGAGCCCAACAGGTTCTCCGGTGTCGCCTCACGTATAAAAGCCGCAAAACGCCGCGCCCATTCTGCCCGCGACAGGCAAAGCTCGGGGTTGCCGGCCATGATATTGCCCTTGCACAGACTGAACCCGCACAGCGCCAGGCTCTGGTTGATCTGCTGGGCCAGCGGCAACAGCCGCCCACGGATCGCCGCCGCTTCGGCCGCGTCCTTGGCGTCGAACAGAATGCCGTTGTCCTGGTCGGTGAACAGCGTCTGTTCGCGACGGCCTTCGCTGCCGAAACACAACCAACTGAACGGCACGCCGGGGTCGCCTTTTTCGGCGAGGGTCAGCTCGATCACCCGGCACACCGTGTGATCGTTGAGCAGCGTAATGATGTGGGTGATCTGGGTGGACGACGCGCCGTGGGCCAGCATGCGTTCGACCAATTGGCCGATTTCACCGCGAATCGCCACCAGGTGTTCCACCCGGGGCGCATTGCGGATGGTGCGGGCCAGGTGCACCAGGTCGACGCGTTGCAGGGAAAACAGGTCGCGCTCGGACACCACGCCGCACAAGCGCTGGTCCTTGACCAGGCACACGTGGGCGATATGCCGCTCGGTCATGGCGATCGCCGCGTCGAACGCGCTGTGGTCCGGCGTCAAGAAGAACGGCGCCTGGGTCATATGACCTTCTATGACCTGATTGAAATCACTGGTGCCATCGGCCACCACCTGGCGTAGGTCGCGTAGGGTAAAGATGCCGAGGGGGGCCTTGTGCTCATCCACGATCACGATGCTGCCCACTTGCTGCTCATGCATCAGCGTCACCGCCTCGCGCAGTGGTGTATTCGGGCTGCAGGTGACCGGATGGCGCATGGCCAATTCGCCCAGGCGCGTGTTCAGCGAGTATTGGGTGCCGAGTGTTTCCACGGCTTTTTGCTGGACCTGCTGGTTGACCTGGTCGAGCAGGCTGCTGACGCCGCGCAGGGCAAAGTCACGAAACGGGCTGGAAAGCGCGAACAGCTTGATGAACGCGGGCTTGTTCAGTTGCAGGCAGAAGGTGTCTTCGGCGGCCTTGTGCTCGGTGCGGGTCGCCCGCTCACCCAGCAAGGCGGCCAGCGGGAAGCACTCGCCGGTGGTGATTTCAAAGGTGGTTTCGGTGGAGTCCGGCCGCTCGCCGACGACGCGGCCCTGCTTGACGATATAGAAGTGTTCCACAGGGCCACCCGAGGGCTTGAGGATGCTGTCGCCGGGGCCGTAGAAGCGTAATTGGCACTGTTCCACCAGGAACGCCAGGTGCGCGTGTTCCATCTGGTTGAACGGTGGGAAACGTTGCAGGAATTGCAGGGTGCCGTGGATGTTCTGCAACACGGCGGTTTTCCCCGCCTGCGTGAAAGCATCAGCTTTACTCATAACAGTGACCGCAGTTTTTTTGTCGTTATCGTCAGGCATGGTCGACTCCTGCGCAGCGGGTGCCCATTGGACGTAAGTCTAGGTACTGGTAAAACCACTCACGACTAGGGAAAAACCTTACATGACTATCGTCCAAAACCCGTAGAACGCCCACTAGGCAAACTTTCCGACGAAGTGCACATTGATCGCCCTTCCGCAGATGTCTGACGAGTGTGCTGGGAGATTGATGAGAACTGCTGAGAACCGTATGTCCGACCACGATATTTTGAGTGATGCCGAGCGCGAGGCGCTGAGCGCCGTGATGCTGGAGCCTGATTTACCGCCGCAACGGGTGTTGATTGTCGACGACGACAAGGACGCACGTGAACTGCTGGCGGAAATCCTTGGGCTGGACGGCATTCGCTGCATGACCGCCGACAGCGGCGAGGCGGCGTGGGACTTGCTGAAGTCGAGCAGCTCCATCGGTTTGCTCATCACCGACCTGCGCATGGCACCCAGCAATGGCCTGGAATTGATTCGGCAGGTACGTGAATCCACGCGGGCGGCGTTGCCGATCATCATCATGTCGGGGGACGCCGAAGCGCCGGATGTGATCGATGCGATGCATTTGAGCGTGGTGGACTTTTTGCTCAAGCCGATCGATAGCGTGAAGTTGGCGAAGATGGTGAAGCGGGAACTGGGGATGGCTTCCTGAATTTGTGGTGACTGGGCGGGCCCTATCGCAGGCAAGCCAGCTCCCACATTTGACCGAGTACCTACAGACATACGCGATCACCTGTGGGAGCTGGCTTGCCTGCGATGAGGCCGCCACAGTCACCACAACACTCAAAAAAAGCCCCGATCTTTCGATCGGGGCTTTTTCATTTACAGGCCGTTTTTAGCCTTGAACTCCCGGCGCCGACGGTGCAACACCGGCTCGGTATACCCGTTTGGCTGCTTGGTGCCTTCAATCACTAGCTCCACCGCTGCCTGGAACGCGATGTTGCTGTCGAAGTCCGGCGCCAGCGGGCGATACAACGCGTCCCCGGCATTCTGACGGTCCACCACCGGCGCCATGCGCTTGAGGCTTTCCATGACTTGGGCTTCGTTGACGATGCCGTGGCGCAGCCAGTTGGCGATGTGCTGGCTGGAGATGCGCAGGGTGGCGCGGTCTTCCATCAGGCCCACATCGTTGATGTCCGGCACTTTCGAGCAACCGACACCCTGGTCGATCCAACGGACCACATAACCCAGGATGCCCTGGGCGTTGTTGTCCAGCTCGTTGCGGATTTCTTCGTCGGACCAATCGGTGTTGCTGGCCAGAGGAATGGTCAGGATATCGTCCACCGACGCACGCTCGCGTTTGGCCAGTTCGGCCTGGCGGGCGAACACATCGACCTTGTGGTAGTGCAACGCGTGCAGTGCAGCCGCGGTAGGCGACGGTACCCAAGCGGTGTTGGCGCCAGCCAGTGGGTGGGCGATTTTCTGTTCGAGCATCGCTGCCATCAGGTCGGGCATGGCCCACATGCCTTTACCGATCTGGGCGCGACCTTGCAGGCCGGTGCTCAGGCCGATGTCGACGTTCCAGTTTTCGTAGGCACCGATCCATTTCTCGGCCTTCATCGCTGCCTTGCGCACCATCGCGCCGGCTTCCATGGAGGTGTGGATTTCGTCGCCGGTGCGGTCGAGGAAGCCGGTGTTGATGAACACCACGCGCTCGCTGGCCGCCTTGATGCAGGCCTTGAGGTTGACCGTGGTGCGGCGTTCCTCGTCCATGATCCCGACTTTCAGCGTATTGCGCGGCAGGTTCAGCACGTCTTCGATGCGGCCGAACAGCTCGTTGGTGAACGCAGCTTCTTCCGGGCCATGCATCTTCGGCTTCACGATGTACACCGAACCGGTGCGGCTGTTCTTGCGGCTGCTGGTGCCATTGAGGCTGTGAATCGCCGCCAGGCTGGTGACCAGGCCGTCAAGAATGCCTTCTGGCACTTCGTTGCCGTCTTTGTCGAGGATCGCGTCGATGGTCATCAAGTGGCCAACGTTGCGCACGAACAACAGCGAACGGCCGTGCAAGGTCACGTCCTGGCCGTTCACGCCGTTGTAGACGCGGTCAGGGTTCATGGTGCGGGTGAAGGTCTTGCCGCCCTTGGCCACTTCTTCGGCCAGGTCGCCTTTCATCAGGCCGAGCCAGTTGCGGTAGATCACCACTTTGTCGTCGGCATCGACGGCGGCCACGGAGTCTTCGCAGTCCATGATGGTGGTCAGCGCGGCTTCCATCAGCACGTCTTTGACGCCGGCGGCGTCGGTCTGGCCGACCGGGGTGCTGGCGTCGATCTGGATTTCGAAGTGCAGGCCGTTGTGCTTGAGCAGGATGGCGGTCGGCTGGGCGGTGTCGCCGTGGTAGCCAATCAGTTGCGCGTCGTCACGCAGACCGCTGTTGCTGCCGCCCTTGAGGCTGACAACCAGCTTGCCATCAACGATCTTGTAGCCAGTGGAGTCGACGTGGCTGCCGGCAGTGAGCGGTGCGGCTTCGTCGAGGAAGGCGCGGGCGAAGGCGATGACCTTGTCCCCACGCACTTTGTTGTAGCCCTGGCCCTTTTCGGCACCATTGGCTTCGCTGATGGCGTCGGTGCCATACAGCGCGTCATACAGCGAGCCCCAGCGCGCATTGGAGGCGTTGAGGGCGAAACGTGCATTCATCACCGGTACGACCAGCTGTGGGCCGGCCATACGGGCGATTTCGTCATCGACGTTTTGGGTCGTGGCCTGGAAGTCTGCGGCTTCTGGCAGCAGGTATCCGATGTCTTGCAGGAAGGCTTTGTAGGCCACCGGATCGTGGGCCTGGCCGGCGTGGGTCTGGTGCCAGGTATCGATCCGCGCCTGGAAATCGTCGCGTTTGGCGAGTAGGGCTTTGTTCTTCGGTGCCAGGTCGTGGATGACCTTGTCGGCGCCGGCCCAGAACTGCTCGGCAGTGATGCCGGTACCGGGAATGGCTTCGTTGTTCACGAAGTCGAACAGGACTTTGGCGACCTGCAGGCCACCGACTTGAACGTGTTCAGTCATCTCTTGCCTCACTCTTCGGAGCTTATGCGCTTTTCAGCTTTTCAATTTACCAATGAAGCCTCTGGCCATTTAAACCACGAACCCGATCCCCCAGTACATGCCGTTCAGGCGGCTGGGCTGGCGGGTTATCGCGGTGCGTTGGTGCCTTGGCAGACATCGACCTAACGTTATGTAGTGCGCGATTGGGCATACTACATGATGACTTGCGGTTGTGAAAATCAGACCAAATACGTCGTTTAGCGACCCACCTGTGACATTCGGTCACAGTGGGGAACGGGATGTTCTCAAAAAACTACTGGATTGTTCCAGATAAATATAGAAATGGTACACGATTTGTTTTCATGGACCTGTGCGTCCACTTTGTAGGGATGAGGCCCTTGGGCCTTGCGGCGATGATCAGGCCGCTATCGCCGGCAAGCCGGCTCCTGCAGAACAACAAAGCCTCTGAGGATTTTCGCCATGGACCATCTTGTACTCACAATTATTGCCGCCGACAAACCCGGCCTGGTCGAGCGCGTCGCGCAGAACATCGCCGCCCACGGTGGCAACTGGCTGGAAAGCCGCATGGCGCATATGGCGGGGCAGTTTGCCGGGATCCTGCGGGTTAGCGTTCCCACAGAAAACCGTCAAGCCTTGGTGGGCGCGCTGGAAGACTTATCCACCCACGGCATTCGTGTGCTGGTGGGCGAGGGCAGCAGCGGCCAGGCGTCGGCGTCCAAGTCGATCATGATGACGCTGGTGGGCAATGACCGTTCGGGCATCGTGCGTGAGATCACCGCGCTGCTGAGCAAGCAGGGCGTAAACCTGGAAAGCCTGAGCACCGATGTGCGCCCGGCGCCCATGAGCGGCGATCCATTGTTTACCGCCGAGGCCGTCTTGCAGGTACCGGCCGCGTTATCCCTGGACACCTTGCAGTTGTCCCTTGAAACCCTGGCTGATGATTTGATGGTTGAACTGCACCACGAGGAATAATCCATCCACAAGGTTATGCATGGAAATCTTGCATGGGCCTGTGGATAACCTGTAGAGACCCGACGCCAGGCCACGCCGGCCGGGCTTCTTTACCCGTTGAGCAAAAAACGAGCAGTTTCAAGGGGTTGTGCACAAATGGCGGGGATCAGGTTGTGGATAACCTTGGGGTGGATGCCTGCAAGCCACGCCCGCTGTGGCTTGCAGAGGTTTGTGCGTTATTTGATCAGCGTTTGCGCACAGTCAGCCAGGCGTCCAGGCTGTACACCACCAGGCCGGCCCAGATAAAGGCGAAGGCAATCAACGTGCTCGACGCCAGGTGTTCGCCAAACAGCAGCACGGCTTCCAGCAGCACCAACGTCGGTGCGACGTACTGCAAAAAGCCCAGGGCGGTGTAGGGCAAATGCCGTGCGGCGGCGTTGAAACACACCAGCGGGATCAGCGTCACCGGGCCTGCGGCCACCAGCCACCAGGCTTCGGAAGTGCTCCAGAACGCCAGTTGTGCGCTGTGAGCGGTCGGGTTGAACAGCAGCCAGGCGACGGCGATCGGCACCAGCATCCAGGTTTCCACCACCAGCCCCGGCAGTGCCTTGACAGGTGCCTGTTTGCGGATCAGCCCGTAGAAACCGAAGGTCAACGCCAGCACCAGCGACACCCAGGGCAGGCTGCCTACTTGCCACACCTGTTGCGCCACGCCCACCGCCGCCAGCCCGACGGCAACCCACTGCAAGCGGCGCAGGCGTTCACCGAGCAGGAGCATGCCAAGCAGTACATTCACTAACGGGTTGATGTAGTAACCCAAGCTCGCTTCCAGCATGCGCCCGCTGTTCACCGACCACACATACGTCAACCAGTTGCCCGCAATCAATGACCCACTGAGCGCCAGGATGGCCAAGCGCTTGGGGTTGTCGAGCAGTTCGCGCAACCAACCCGGGTGTTTCCACACCAGCAGCAACAAACCACCGAACAACGCCGACCACAGCACCCGGTGCACGATGATTTCGGCGGCGGGCACGCTGGCGATGGCTTTGAAGTAGATCGGGAACAGACCCCAGATGACATAGGCGCTCAGGCCCAGGATGTACCCCTTGCGGGGGTTGGCGGGTTGCATTGCAGAATCCTTGCTTAGGCAGCTAACAAAGCGCGATTGTAAGGATATTTGTCTGCCAGTGGGACCCGCTTTTCTGTGGGAGCTGGCTCGCCTGCGATGCAGGCGCCTCGGTTTGTCTGCCGGACCGTGGTGATGCTATCGCCGGCAAGCCGGCTCCTACAGGGGAATGTGCGATTAGAAGAGTTTCAGGGGCTCTTCGTTGAGGGCGGCCAGTTGTTCGCGCAGGGCCAGCACTTGATCGCCCCAATAGCGTTCGCTGCCAAACCACGGGAAGCTGTGGGGGAACGCCGGGTCGTCCCAGCGCCGCGCCAGCCACGCGCTGTAGTGCATCAGACGCAGGGCGCGCAGGGGCTCGATCAGGGCCAGCTCACGCGGGTCGAAATCGTGAAACTCCTGGTAACCGTCCATCAATTCCGACAACTGCCCCAGGCATTCCTGACGGTCGCCGGCGAGCATCATCCACAGGTCCTGCACCGCCGGGCCCATGCGGCAGTCGTCGAGGTCGACGATGTGGAACATCTCGTCACGGCACATCATGTTGCCGGGGTGGCAATCGCCGTGCATGCGGATGTTCTTGTGCAGCGTGGCCTTGTACACCTCTTCCACACGCTTGAGCAGGTCGCGGGCCACGGACTCGTAGGCCGGCAGCAGGCTCTTGGGAATGAAGTTGCCTTCCAGCAGGGTGGTCAGGGAGTCCTGGCCGAAGTTCTTCACACCCAGGGCTTCGCGGTGTTCAAACGGACGCGTGGAGCCCACCGCATGCAGGCGCCCGAGCAATTGCCCAAGACGATACAGCTGGTCGAGATTGCCCGGCTCCGGCGCACGGCCGCCACGGCGGGGGAACAGGGTGAAGCGGAAACCCGCGTGTTCGAACAGGCTTTCACCGTTGTGTATCAGTGGCGCGACCACCGGTACTTCGCATTCGGCCAGTTCGAAGGTGAAACGGTGTTCTTCCAGGATTGCTTCGTTGGTCCAGCGCTGGGGCCGGTAGAACTTGGCGATCAGCGGTTCGGAATCTTCGATGCCCACCTGATAGACGCGGTTTTCGTAGCTGTTGAGCGCCAGAACGCGCGCGTCGCTGAGGAAGCCGATGCTTTCGACAGCATCGAGCACCAGGTCGGGGGTGAGTGTTTCAAACGGGTGGGCCATGCGAACTCCTGCGCGCAGCAGGGCGCCGCGTCCGGCCGGGTATGGTAACAGCATCGATAGGTGGTGGCTGTGCGGACGCCTTCGCAGGCAAGCCAGCTCCTACATTCGACCGAGTTCCAGCATGAGAACGCGGTCGAATGTAGGAGCCGGCTTGCCGGCGATGAGGCCTTATCAGGCGCCGACGATACCGCCGTCATCCCGTCGAATCGCCATCACCGACGAGCGCGGCTTGCCGTTCGGCAAATGCTCCGGCCAGGTCGAACCACCGGTTTCGCCCGGGTGCTGGATACCCACGAACAAGGTTTTCTGATCCGGCGAGAAGCTGATGCCCGTCACCTCACAGGCCACCGGTCCTACCATGAAACGGCGGATTTCTCCGGTGCTCGGGTCGGCACACAGCATCTGGTTGTTGCCCATGCCGGCGAAGTCGCCGGCGTTGCTGTAGTCGCCATCCGTGAGGATCCACAGGCGGCCGGCTTTGTCGAAACCCAGGCCATCGGGGCTGTTGAACATGTTCTGCGGGTTGATGTTGGACGAGCCGCCCTTCGGCGTGCCGGCATGCACGCCCGGGTTGCCGGCCACCACAAACAGATCCCAGGTGAATGCTGTGGCGCCGTGGTTATCGGCATCAGCCTTCCAGCGCAGGATCTGGCCGTAGACGTTTTTCTCCCGTGGGTTGGGGCCGCCTACCGGCTGGCCTTCTTCGCCGCGCTTGGCGTTGTTGGTCAGGGTGCAATAAACCTGGCCGTCCTTGGGGCTCACCACGATCCATTCAGGGCGGTCCATGCGTGTGGCTTTCACCACGCTGGCGGCCAGGCGCGCGTGGATCAACACCTCGGCCTGGCTGGCGAAACCGCTGCTGGCATCAATGCCATTTTTGCCGTGGGTCAGCTCCACCCATTGGCCCTTGCCCTTGGGGTGGTCGGCGTTGCCGTCGCCGGCATCGAAGATCGCCACGTACAAGGTGCCGTGGTCGAGCAGGTCTTTGTTGGCCTTGGGGTTCTTGTGGTTGATCTTGTCGCGGCTGATGAACTTGTAGATGAACTCGCCGCGTTCATCGTCGCCCATGTACACCACAGCGCGACCGTCGCGGGTTTCGGCCAGCGCGGCGTTTTCATGTTTGAAGCGGCCCAGGGCGGTGCGTTTGACCGGCGTGGACTTGGGGTCGAACGGGTCGATTTCCACGACCCAGCCATGGCGGTTGAGTTCGTTGGGGTTCTTGGCCAGGTCAAAACGCGGGTCGTGTGGGTGCCAGTTGATGTCTTTGCTGGCGGCGACCACGCCGTAGCGTTTTTGCCCGGCATCGAACGCCTGTTGTGGGTTGCTGCTGCCAAAGCAGTCGGTGAAGTTCTCTTCGCACGTCAGGTAAGTGCCCCACGGGGTCTTGCCGTTGGCGCAGTTCTGGAAAGTGCCCAGGGCTTTCTTGCCGGATTTGTCGGCGCCGGTCTTGAGCCAGTCGTGGCCGGCGGCCGGGCCGCTGAGGCGGATCGGCGAGTTGCCGTGAATGCGGCGGTTGTAGCGCGAGTCCTGGACGAACTGCCAGGTGTCGCCCTTGCGGCGTACTTCGATCACCGACACACCTTCGCTGGCCAGGGCCTTGCGCACGTCTTCGGCCGACTGCGGCGCGCCGCCGTGGGCATAGAGGTAGCGGTAGTTGGTGTATTCATTGTTGATGGCCATGAGCGCGCGGTTGTCGTCGCCCGGGAAGGCGAACAGGCTCATGCCGTCGTTGTTGTCGCCGAATTGCTGCTCCTGGGCCGCTGCCGTGCCGTTGCCGGACGGGTCGAAGGCCGGGGCGCCCTTGCTCAATGGATGGCCCCAGCTGATCAGCACCGAGGCGCTGTAGCCGGGCGGCAAGGTGATGGCGTCGCTGGTGGCGGCGCCGATGCTGGTGAAGCCCAGCAGCGGGCTGGCGGTGGCGGCGTTCACGGCCATGGCGCTGCGGGTCAGCAGGTTGCCCCCCAGGAACATCGCGGCCCCGCACAGGGCGCCGGCGCCGATAAAGCGGCGGCGGGTGAGGCCGACCATCTGTTCCAGGTCGGTGGCTTGGTTTTCTTCTAATAGGCTCATTTCAGGCTCCCTGCGGTTTTTGCAGACACCTTAAGGAGCGCTTGTGACGAAATTGTTGCGTTTTGAAGTCGGCCGGCCGGCTACACCGGCGTACCGAGCAACACATGACTGGGGGCGAATTGCACCTGAATCGGCTGGCCTTCTGCCGCACCGAGTGCCGTGAGCGCGGCAGGCTGCGCCAGGGCGCATAAAACCTGGCCGTTGGGCAGGGTGATGCGGACCTCGCTGGGGCCGTCATCGGCGTCGAGAATCGTCTCGATAATGCCGCTCATGCAATTGTGTCCAGGTGTTGCAGGCTGCCCAGGGGCGAGCAGTTCCAGCCAGCCGGCCTTGATCAAGGCGACCACTTCCACACCCGGCTCCAGTTCCAGCCGGTGCGTGCTGTCATGGGTGATCTGGGCATCCAGGCTCAGGTCGCCCGCCAATTGCAGGTGGATCAGGTCATTGCGGCCATGGTTGTCGATGGCGATCACCTGGCCATGCAACTGGTTGCGCGCACTGGTGCGCAGCATCAAGCGGCCCAGCAGGTTGAAGTCGCTGGCATCTTCATCTGAGCCTAGTATTTCGGCCTGCAACACTTGCAGGCGTTGGTAGAGGCGCAACACGCGCTCACCTTCGACCGTCAGTTTGGCGCCACCCCCGCCTTTGCCACCGACGCTGCGTTCTACCAGCGGCTTTTGCGCCAGGTTGTTCAGCTCGTCGATGGCGTCCCACGCGGCCTTGTAGCTCAAGCCGGCGCTTTTGGCGGCGCGGGTGATCGAGCCTTGTTCGGCGATGTGCGCCAGCAGGGCGATACGCTGGGGGCGGCGAATGATGTGTTGGCTGAGGGAGGTGGGCAGAGACATGGGGATACGCTGTGGTGAGATGAGCGGACGTTGCAGGCGCCGGGCTGTGGAGTCAAGTCACGGGCCTGGTTTTGGCGTGCGGGCCAGGCAGTAGACGTCGACTGCACGGGCTCCCGCGTTCATCAGCAACCGCGCCAGGCTGTGGGCGGTGGCGCCGGTGGTGAGCACGTCATCCACCAGTGCAAAGTGACGACCCTGTACCTGCGCATCAGACGCCAGGACGAAGGCGCCGAGCAGGTTGCGCTTGCGGGTCCTGGCGTTAAGGGCTTGTTGCGCGACGGTTTCATGGGGGCGTAACAACAGGTGTTCATCGTGGGGGATATTCAGGTCGCTGCTGAGCCAGCGTGCCAGCATCAATGCCTGGTTGAAGCCGCGTTCACGTAGGCGCTTTGCCGCCATGGGCACGGGCAGCAGGCAATCGGGGCGCGTTAGTTCGCCATTGTCGAGGCGGTGTTGCAGATGTCGGCCCAACAAATGCCCCAGCAGGTGCCCGAGTGGCCAGCGTGCCTGGTGCTTGAAGCGGCTGATCAAGGTGTCGATCGGGAAACTGTAGGTCCAGGGCGCGATCACCTGTTTAAAGGCCGGTGGGTTTTTCTGGCATTGGCCGCAGATCAGGCCATCCATCGGCAGCGGCAGGGCGCACACGCTGCACTGCTCTATCAGCCAAGGCAGCTCCGTTTCGCAGACGTTGCATACAGGATCGGCGGATTCCGTGCTTTCATCGCAGATTAAACAGGTTTGGTTGTTTATTGACCAGATGTAAACCTGGTGTTTGTGGTCTGGTTGACAGTGCATGAATCTTCCTTAAATATGCCGAGCATCCGTGTCGTGCCTGTGGGTATTGCCCTTCCCACAGCGCTTGCCAAAGCATAATCAAGGAATCGCCCATGAGCGCCAGCACCTCTGCCACCCTGCGTCACGATTGGTCCCTCGCCGAAGTCAAAGCGTTGTTCGTGCAACCGTTCAACGACCTGTTGTTCCAGGCGCAGACCGTGCACCGCGCGCATTTCGACGCCAACCGTGTACAGGTGTCGACCCTGTTGTCGATCAAAACGGGCGCCTGCCCGGAAGATTGCAAATATTGTCCGCAGTCGGGCCACTACAACACTGGCCTGGAAAAAGAAAAGCTGATGGAAGTGCAGAAGGTCCTCGAAGAGGCCGCCCGCGCCAAGGCCATCGGTTCGACCCGCTTCTGCATGGGCGCCGCGTGGAAACACCCGTCGGCCAAAGACATGCCCTACGTGCTGCAGATGGTCAAAGGCGTGAAGGCGATGGGCCTGGAAACCTGCATGACCCTCGGCCGCCTCGACCAGGACCAGACCGAAGCCCTGGCCCAGGCTGGCCTCGACTACTACAACCACAACCTGGACACCTCGCCGGAGTTCTACGGCAGCATCATCACCACCCGCACCTACAGCGAGCGCCTGCAAACCCTGGCCTACGTGCGTGATTCGGGGATGAAGATCTGCTCGGGCGGCATCCTCGGCATGGGCGAGTCCCTCGACGACCGCGCCAACCTGCTGATCCAGCTGGCCAACTTGCCGGAGCACCCGGAGTCGGTGCCGATCAACATGCTGGTGAAAGTCGCCGGTACCCCGCTGGAAAACGCCGAAGACATCGACCCGTTCGACTTCATCCGCATGCTGGCCGTGGCGCGCATCCTGATGCCGCAGTCCCACGTGCGCCTGTCGGCGGGTCGCGAGGCGATGAACGAGCAGATGCAGGCCCTGGCATTCTTTGCTGGCGCCAACTCGATCTTCTACGGCGACAAACTGCTGACCACCGCCAACCCGCAGGCTGACAAGGACATGCAACTGTTCTCGCGCCTGGGGATCTTGCCGGAAGCCCGTGAAGAGCACGCTGATGAAGTGCACCAGGCTGCGATTGAGCAGGCGCTGGTGGAGCAGAAGAGCAGCGAGCAGTTCTACAACGCCGTTGTTTGACGCCTATCTCTCCATTGGAATGCAATCCAGTGTGGGAGCTGGCTTGCCTGCGATAGAGGTCTTTCAGACACATTGATGCTGAATGTGCCACCGTCATCGCAGGCAAGCCAGCTCCCACATTGAGACTGTTTTCATTCAGATATATATCCGAGGCCAGCATGTCTTTTGATCTCGCCGCGCGCCTCGCTGCACGCCGTGCCGAACACCTTTATCGTCAACGCCCGCTGCTCGACAGCCCCCAAGGCCCGGAAGTGGTGGTGGACGGCCAGTCGCTGCTGGCGTTCTGCAACAACGACTACCTGGGCCTGGCCAATCACCCGCACGTGATCGAAGCCTGGCGTGCCGGTGCGTCCCGCTGGGGTGTGGGCGGTGGTGCTTCGCACCTGGTGGTCGGGCATGCCACGCCGCACCACGAACTGGAAGAAGCCTTGGCTGACCTTACCGGTCGCCCGCGCGCCTTGCTGTTTACCACCGGCTACATGGCCAACCTCGGCGCAGTCACGGCGTTGGTAGGGCAGGGCGATACCGTGCTCGAAGATCGCCTCAACCACGCCTCCTTGCTGGACGCCGGCTTGCTCTCCGGGGCGCGTTTCAATCGTTACCTGCACAACGATGCCGGCAGCCTGGCCAAGCGCCTGGAGAAGGCCACCGGCAATACGCTGGTGGTCACCGATGGCGTGTTCAGCATGGACGGCGACCTGGCCGACTTGCCCGCGCTGGCCCGCGAAGCGCGTGCAAAAGGCGCCTGGTTGATGGTGGATGATGCCCACGGTTTTGGCCCCCTGGGGGCCACCGGCGGCGGGATCGTCGAGCACTTCGGCTTGAGCCAGGAAGACGTGCCGGTGTTGGTTGGCACCCTGGGCAAGGCATTCGGTACGGCAGGCGCGTTTGTGGCGGGCAGTGAAGAGCTGATCGAAAGCCTGATCCAGTTCGCCCGGCCGTATATCTACACCACCAGCCAGCCACCGGCGCTGGCCTGCGCCACCTTGAAAAGCCTTGAGCTGCTGCGTACCGAACACTGGCGGCGCGAGCACCTCAATGGTTTGATCCGCCAGTTCCGCCAGGGGGCCGAACAGCTTGGCCTGGACCTGATGGACAGCTTCACGCCGATCCAGCCGATCCTGATCGGCGACAGCGCCAAGGCCGTGCGCCTGTCGCAGATGTTGCGCGAGCGCGGCTTGATGGTGACCGCCATCCGCCCACCGACCGTGCCCGCTGGCAGCGCCCGTTTGCGCGTGACGTTGACGGCGGCCCACACCGAGGCGCAGGTGCAGCTATTGTTAAGCGCATTGGAAGAGTGTTTCCGCTTGTTAGGCGCCACGGAGCCCGACCATGCGTGATCGACTGATATTGCTGCCCGGCTGGGGCCTCGGTGTGTCGCCGCTGGAGCCTCTGGCCGCCGCCTTGCAGGGCCTGGACGAACACCTGCGGGTGCAGATCGAGCCGCTGCCCGCATTGGATTCCAGCGACCTTGATGAATGGCTCGACGAACTCGACGCCACGCTACCGGACAACGCCTGGCTGGGCGGCTGGTCTTTGGGCGGCATGCTCGCCTCCGAGCTGGCCGCACGGCGCGGTGAGCGCTGCTGCGGCCTGCTGACCCTGGCCAGCAACCCGTGTTTTGTCGCCCATGAAGGCTGGCCGAACGCGATGCCCGCCGAAACGTTCGATGCGTTTCTGGCCGGATGCCATGCCGATTCCCAAGTCACCCTCAAACGTTTCGGCCTGTTGTGTGCCAAGGGCGCCGAGGACCCGCGTGGGCTGTCGCGCTTGCTGGTCAGCGGCGCGCCGAATTCGCCTTCCAGTGTGCTGATGCCGGGCCTTGAATTGCTGGCGCAACTGGATACCCGTGAAGCGCTGCTCGCCTACCGTGGCCCGCAGATGCATCTGTTTGCGGGCTTGGACGGGTTGGTGCCGGCCGAAGCGGCCAGCGACCTGCTGGTCCTGCTGCCTGATGTCGAAATCGGCCTGATTGAACAGGCCGGCCACGCTTTTCTTCTGGAAGACCCTCACGGTGTAGCGGGGGCCATCCAGGCTTTTTTGCATGAGTGCGTCGATGACTGATCTATCCCACCCTTCATTGCCCGGCGCCTTGCCCGACAAGCGTCAGGTCGCCGCGTCGTTCTCCCGTGCGGCCGCCAGCTACGACAGTGTGGCCGAGTTGCAGCGGGCGGTGGGCGGTGAATTGCTGGCGCGTTTGCCGGCTGATATCGCGCCGCAACGCTGGCTGGATATGGGCTGTGGCACGGGGTATTTCAGCCGTGTGCTGAATGAACGGCTGCCGGCCAGCCAGGGCGTTGCGCTGGATATCGCCGAGGGCATGCTCAACCACGCCAGGCCTTTGGGCGGTGCTGAACATTTCATCGCCGGTGACGCCGAACGTTTGCCGCTGCAGGATGAAAGCTGCGGGCTGATCTTCTCCAGCCTGGCCGTGCAGTGGTGTGCGAATTTCGACGCGGTGCTCAGCGAGGCCTATCGCGTGCTGCGGCCGGGTGGCGTACTGGCTTTTGCGAGCCTGTGCGTGGGCACCCTGAGCGAGCTGCGTGACAGCTGGCGTGCGGTGGATGGCCTGGTTCACGTCAACCGTTTCCGTACCTTCGAGGCGTATCAACAGCTGTGCGCGGCCAGCGGCCTGCGGGTGGCCAGCCTGGAGCGCCAGCCCCACGTCCTGCATTACCCGGACGTGCGCAGCCTGACCCATGAATTGAAAGCGCTGGGCGCCCATAACCTCAACCCGGGCCGCCCGGGAGGGTTGACGGGCCGCGCTCGGATTGTTGCACTGGTCAACGCTTACGAGCAGTTCCGCCAGGCCCAGGGCCTGCCAGCCACTTATCAGGTGGTGTACGCCGTACTGGAGAAACCTCTATGAGCGCCGCTTATTTCATCACCGGCACCGACACCGATGTCGGCAAGACCACGGTCGCCGCAGGCCTGCTGCACGCCGCGCGGTTGGCGGGAAAAAGCACTGCCGCCGGCAAGCCGGTCGCCTCGGGTTGCCAGGTCACCCCCAAAGGTTTGCGCAACGCCGATGCCCTGGCGCTGCTGGCCGAGTGTTCGTTGCCGTTGAGTTATGCCGAGGTCAACCCGGTGGCGTTCGAACCGGCCATCGCGCCACACCTGGCGGCGCGTGAAGCAGGCGTGGCGCTCACGGTGCAATCGCTGCTCAAGCCCATGCAGCACATCCTCGCCAAACACGCGGACTTCACCTTGATCGAAGGCGCGGGCGGCTGGCGCGTGCCGTTGGCCGACCAGAGCAACCTGTCGGACCTGGCCATGGCGCTCAAGCTGCCGGTCATCCTGGTGGTGGGCGTGCGCCTGGGCTGCATCAGCCATGCGTTGCTCACGGCCGAGGCCATCGCGCGGGACGGTTTGCCACTGGCCGGTTGGGTGGCGAATATCATCGACCCCAAGACCTCTCGTCTGGAAGAAAACCTCGCTACTCTCGCCGAAAGGTTGCCGGCACCCTGCCTTGGCCGTGTGCCGAAACTCAAGCATGCCGGGGCTGAAGCGGTGGCCGAATACCTGGAACTGGACCTGCTTGACTGATTTTGGCTATCGCGAAGGCATTATGCCATTAGTGTTTTTGACGGGCGTTTTGCCGGGATCTCTGCTTCAATTCAGGTTCACGATTCTCTAAAGGCAGGCTTACGCCATGGAAATCTCTGGAAGCAGCGCGTTTTATTCGGGCCTGAGCAGCATTCAGACCGGGCAGAACCGTGTCGATCAGGCTGCCGGCAAAATTGCCAGCGCCGCGACGACCCAGCCCTCGGACGCGCAAAGTGACCGTCTGCAAGCCAACGATCGTGCCCAGCCTACCAACTCGGCGAGCAACATGGTCGAACTGGCCCAGGGCAAGTTTCAAGTGGAGCTGGGCGCCAAAGTCGCCAAGGCTTCGGATGAAATGCTCGGCACCTTGATCGATACCTACGCTTAATCCCCTCTCTTCAGACATGCCGGCTCTTCTGTGGGAGCTGGCTTGCCTGCGATAGCTTCTACTTGGTTTTCCTGATACTGCGCAGCGTCTGCATCGCCGGCAGCCGGCTCCTACATGATTCTTTATTTCTCCTAATCTTACTGTGGCAACTCGTCGCAGACGTCGACGTGTGCGCGTTTGATTCATGTCATGACAAACGGCGCCCGGACGACGCTTGACATCCCCAGGTCGTAAACGTATGTTTCAAACACCTGTTTGACCGCCATAACAAATCCACGCGGTTGTTCATTCCAGATTCATCAGCAGAGGTTTATCGCTATGCCTGACTACAAGGCCCCCTTGCGTGATATTCGCTTCGTTCGTGACGAACTGCTTGGCTATGAAGCGCACTATCAGAGCCTGCCGGCTTGCCAGGACGCTACCCCGGACATGGTTGACGCCATCCTTGAAGAAGGCGCCAAGTTTTGTGAGCAAGTGCTGGCCCCGTTGAACCGCGTGGGTGACATCGAAGGGTGCACCTGGAGTGAGTCAGGCGTTAAGACCCCTACTGGTTTCAAAGAAGCCTACAAACAATTCGTCGAAGGTGGCTGGCCAAGCCTGGCCCACGACGTGGAGCACGGTGGCCAAGGCCTGCCGGAATCCCTGGGCCTGGCCGTGAGCGAAATGGTGGGCGCCGCCAACTGGTCGTGGGGCATGTACCCGGGCCTGTCCCACGGTGCGATGAACACCATCTCCGAGCACGGTACCCCTGAGCAGCAAGAGGCTTACCTGACCAAATTGGTGTCGGGTGAATGGACCGGCACCATGTGCCTGACCGAGCCACACTGCGGCACCGACCTGGGCATGCTGCGCACCAAGGCCGAGCCTCAGGCCGACGGTTCCTACAAAGTCTCCGGTACCAAGATCTTCATCTCGGCCGGTGAACACGACATGGCCGACAACATCGTCCACATCGTGCTGGCCCGCCTGCCGGATGCACCGGCTGGCACCAAAGGCATCTCGCTGTTCATCGTGCCGAAGTTCCTGCCGAACGCCGACGGTTCGATTGGCGCGCGCAACGCCGTGAGCTGTGGCTCGCTGGAACACAAGATGGGCATCCACGGCAACGCCACCTGTGTGATGAACTTCGACGCGGCCACCGGTTTCCTGATCGGCCCGGCGAACAAAGGCCTGAACTGCATGTTCACCTTTATGAACACCGCTCGCCTGGGCACCGCGCTGCAAGGCCTGTCCCACGCCGAAATCGGCTTCCAGGGCGGCCTGAAATATGCGCGCGATCGCCTGCAAATGCGCTCCCTGACGGGCCCGAAAGCGCCGGACAAAGCCGCTGACCCAATCATCGTGCACCCTGACGTGCGCCGCATGCTGCTGACCATGAAAGCCTTCGCCGAAGGCAACCGTGCGATGGTGTACTTCACCGCCAAGCAAGTGGACATCGTCAAATACGGCACTGACGACGAAGCCAAGAAACAGGCCGACGGCCTGCTGGCCTTCATGACCCCGATCGCCAAGGCGTTCATGACCGAAGTCGGCTTCGAGTCGGCCAACCACGGCGTGCAGATCTACGGTGGCCACGGCTTCATCGCCGAGTGGGGCATGGAGCAGAACGTTCGCGACAGCCGCATTTCCATGCTGTACGAAGGCACCACCGGCATCCAGGCTCTCGACCTGCTGGGCCGTAAAGTGCTGATGACCCAAGGCGAAGCGCTCAAGGGCTTCACCAAGATCGTGCACAAGTTCTGCCAGGCCAACGAAGGCAACGAAGCCGTCAAAGAGTTCGTTGCACCGCTAGCGGCACTGAACAAAGAGTGGGGCGAGTTGACCATGAAGGTCGGCATGGCCGCGATGAAAGACCGTGAAGAAGTGGGTGCTGCCTCGGTGGACTACCTGATGTACTCCGGCTATGCGTGCCTGGCGTACTTCTGGGCCGACATGGCGCGCCTGGCGGCTGAGAAACTGGCTGCCGGCACCACCGAAGAAGCGTTCTACACCGCCAAGCTGCAGACCGCGCGCTTCTACTTCCAGCGCATTCTGCCACGTACCCGTACCCACGTGGCCACCATGCTGTCGGGCGCCAACAACCTGATGGACATGAAAGAAGAAGACTTCGGCCTGGCTTACTAAGCCTTACCGGTTTCTCTTGAAGCCGCCGCGCCCCTCGGGTGCGGCGGTTTTTTTATGGGTGATAAAAAACCACAGTACAGCGCTCAGGGATTCTGCTCGGCTGCCGTTACAGTGATGGCAATGTGATACATGCGTGCCAGGTTGTGCTTAACTGTCGGCATAAAGGCACAGTGCCATCATTTTTTGCGGGTCGGAGTTTTACCCTTGTCACGCGTGTCCGCTGTACGTTTCAGTCATTTCCTACCTTCGTTACTGCTGTTGCTGGCCGGGCTCTCGGCTGCGTACGTCAAGGACCTCAACGTCTTCTTCACCTCGCTGTTCAACGTGCTGCCCACCCTGGTGCTGTTGCTCGGCGGTTCGTACTGCGCGGTGTATCGGCGCCAGCGTGAACTGTTCCTGATGATCACGGTGTACATCGCCTACTTCCTGCTCGACACCCAGACCGACTTCTACCGCGACAACGGCCGCGTGCGCGAAGACGCAGCGGTGGTGTTCCACCTGTGTTGCCTGCTGTTGCCGCTGTTGTTCAGCATCTACGCGCTGTGGCAAGAGAAGACCCACCTGTTCCGCGACTTTGTCGCTCGCTGTGCGGTGCTGTTTGCCGTCGGCAGCGTGGCGTTGGCGCTGGAGCAAAGTTACCCACAGGCGCTGCTGGCCTGGTTGGCGGAGATCCGCTGGCCGGCGCTGCATGGGAGTTGGATGAGCCTGATCCAGCTGTCGTACCCGATGTTCCTGATCGGCTTCCTGACCCTGGCGGCGCAGTACTGGTACCAGCCACGCCCGTTGCACGCGGCGCAAATGGTCGGGTTGCTGGGGATGTTCTGGATGTTGCCGCAAACCTTCATCCTGCCGTTCACCCTGAACATCATGTGCAGCCAGGTGATGCTGATGATTGCAGCCGGCGTGGCCCACGAGGCCTACCAAATGGCCTTCCGCGACGAGCTGACCGGCCTGCCGGGGCGTCGTGCACTCAACGAGCGCATGCAACGCCTGGGGCGCAACTATGTGCTGGCGATGAGCGACGTCGACCACTTCAAGCGCTTCAACGACACCCATGGCCACGACGTGGGCGACCAGGTGCTGCGCCTGGTGGCCAGCAAGCTGTCCAAGGTCAACGGCGGCGGGCGCGCGTACCGGTATGGCGGGGAAGAGTTTGCCGTGGTGTTTGCCGGCAAGACCCTGGATGAGTGCATGCCGCATCTGGAGGAAATCCGCGAGATCATCGCCGACTACGACATCAAGCTGCGCAACTCGGACCGCCCGCAGGACGATCACCAGGGCCGGCAGCGCCGTGCAGGCAGCGGCGCATCGAGTGTCTCGGTGACCATCAGCATCGGTGTGGCCGAACGCCAGGCCGAGCAGCGCACCCCTGAAGAAGTGCTCAAATCCGCCGACCAGGCGCTGTACGCGGCCAAGGGCGCCGGGCGTAACTGCGTGGTCGCCTCTGGGCAAACCCGGCGCGGCGCGGTGCGCACGGAAGGTGCTGCCGGTTGAGTGATGGCGCTGTATTCAGCAGCGCTACAGTCATTGTTTGGGGCGATGGCCGGCAGTAGGTTGAAACCATCTGCTGCCGGAGACATTGCCATGCCTGAGTACAAAGCTCCCCTGCGCGACATGCGCTTTCTGATCGACCACGTGTTTGATTTCCACGGCCACTACGCGGCCCTGGGCGCCATCGACGCCAGCCCGGACATGGTCAGCGCGATCCTCGAAGAAGGCGCGAAATTCTGTGAGAACGTCCTCGCACCGCTCAACCGCAGCGGTGATGAAGAGGGCTGCCATTTCGACAATGGCGTGGTCACCACGCCCAAGGGGTTCAAGGAAGCCTTCGCCCAGTACGTGGAAGGCGGCTGGCATGGCGTGGCGGCCGACCCGGCCTATGGTGGCCAAGGCTTGCCGCAATCGCTGGGTTTGGTACTGAGCGAGATGATCGGCTCCAGCAACACCTCCTGGGGCATGTACCCGGGGCTGACCCACGGCGCGATGTCGGCGATTCATGCCCATGGCACGGCCGAGCAAAAAGACACCTTCTTGACCAAACTGACTGCCGGGGAGTGGACCGGCACCATGTGCCTCACCGAAGCCCATTGCGGCACCGACCTGGGCCTGATCAAGACCCGCGCCGTGCCCCAGGCGGACGGCAGTTATGCGGTCACCGGCAGCAAGATTTTCATCTCGGCCGGCGAGCACGACATGAGTGCCAACATCATCCACCTGGTGCTGGCCAAGCTGCCGGATGCGCCGGCGGGTACCAAGGGCATCTCGCTGTTTATCGTGCCCAAGTTCCATGCCGATTCCGGTGAGCGCAATGCGGTGCACTGCGGCTCCATCGAGCACAAGATGGGTATCAAGGGCTCGGCCACCTGTGTGCTGAATTTCGACGGGGCCAAGGGCTTTTTGATCGGCGAGCCGAACAAGGGCCTCAACTGCATGTTCACCATGATGAACCACGCCCGCCTGGGTACCGGCATGCAGGGGCTGTGCAACGGTGAGGCGAGTTTCCAGGGCGCCATCCAGTACGCCAACGACCGCCTGCAAATGCGCTCGCTGACCGGCGCCAAGGCCCCCGATAAAGCGGCTGACCCGATCATCGTGCACCCCGACGTGCGCCGCATGTTGCTGACCATGAAGGCCTTCAACGAAGGCAACCGGGCGCTGACCTATTTCACCGCGCAGTTGCTCGACACCGCGCATCTGAGCCCTGACGCCGGCCGGCGTCAGGAGGCCGAGGACTTGCTGGCGTTTCTCACGCCGATCTGCAAGGCCTTTATGACGGATACCGGCCTGGAAGTGACCAACCACGGCATACAGATATTCGGCGGCCACGGTTACATCCGCGAATGGGGCATGGAGCAGTTGGCACGCGATGCGCGTATCGCACCGATCTATGAGGGCACCAATGGCATTCAGGCCCTCGACCTGCTGGGGCGCAAGGTGCTGGGTAGCCAGGGCAAGTTGCTGCGCGGGTTTACCAAGATTGTGCATAAGTTCTGCTTGGCGAATGCCGAGCATCCGCTGCTCAAGGGGTATGTGGCGCAGCTCAATCAGTTGAACGGGGAATGGGGCGAACTGACCACCCAAGTCGGCATGGCCGCCATGAAGAACCCCGATGAAGTGGGCGCGGCGGCGGTGGATTACTTGATGTACAGCGGTTACATCGTGCTCGCCTACCTGTGGTTGCGCATGGCGATTGCCGCCCAGGCGCAGGCCGATGCTGGCGACTTTGCCAAGGCCAAGCTGGCCACCTGTGATTTCTACTTCAAACGGCTGCTGCCGCGCACCGCCACGCATCGTGCTGCGGTAGAGGCGGGGAGTGAGTGCTTGATGAGTCTGCCTGCGGGGGCATTCTCGCTGTAGCTACTGACGCTATCGCCGGCAAGCCGGCTCCTACAGAATCGTGGGCCTCACGCGCCCCGTAGGAGCCGGCTTGCCGGCGATAGCGGTGTGTCAGTTGATGAAAATGTTCAAATTTATAGGGTGCGTGACTTTGAAATACTCAATGGTCACAAAGGGACCCTATGTGTCTGAAAAGTTGTTCGGGTACACTCAGACCCTGTAAAACCGACTCTTACCGAATTACTTTTCACGTTCTCACGAGGTTTGCCATGGCTGATTACAAAGCGCCGCTGCGTGATATGCGCTTCGTCCTCAACGAAGTCTTTGAGGTCGCCAAGACTTGGGCCCAATTGCCGGCATTGGCAGACACCGTCGACGCCGAAACGGTTGAAGCCATCCTCGAAGAAGCCAGCAAGGTCACGGCCAAATCCATCGCCCCGATCAGCCGCGCTGGCGATGAACAAGGCTGCCGCTGGGAAGACACGGCGGTCTTTACCCCGGACGGTTATCCACAGGCCTATAAAACCTACGCCGAAGGCGGTTGGGTCGGTGTCGGCGGTGACCCTGTGTTCGGCGGCATGGGCATGCCCAAGGCGGTGTCGGCCCAGGTTGAAGAGATGATCAACTCGTCGAGCCTGGCATTCGGGCTGTACCCGATGCTGACGTCCGGCGCCTGCGTATCGATCAACACCCACGCCAGTGAAGAGCTCAAGGCCACGTACCTGCCGAAGATGTACTCCGGCGAGTGGGCTGGCTCCATGTGCTTGACCGAAGCCCATGCCGGTACCGACCTGGGGATTATCCGCACCAAGGCTGAGCCTCAGGCGGACGGTTCCTACACCATCAGCGGCACCAAGATCTTTATCACCGGCGGTGAGCACGACCTCACCGAAAACATCATCCACCTGGTGCTGGCCAAGTTGCCGGACGCACCGGCTGGCCCCAAGGGCATTTCGTTGTTCCTGGTACCGAAGTTCATGGTCAATGCCGACGGCAGCCTGGGCGCGCGCAACCTGGTGAGCTGTGGCTCCATTGAACACAAGATGGGTATCCAGGCGTCCGCCACCTGCGTGATGAACTTCGACGGCGCCGTGGGTTACCTGGTGGGCGAGCCTAACCGTGGCTTGGCGGCGATGTTCACCATGATGAACTACGAGCGTCTGGGCGTGGGTATCCAGGGCCTGGCGTCCGGTGAGCGTTCGTACCAGAACGCCATCGAGTACGCGCGTGACCGTCTGCAAAGCCGCTCCCCACTGGGCGCCCAGGCCAAAGACAAGGTTGCCGACCCGATCATCGTGCACCCCGACGTGCGTCGCATGCTGCTGACCATGAAGGCGGCGAACGAGGGTGGACGCGCGTTTTCGACTTACGTGGCGACGCAGCTGGATATCGCCAAGTTCAGTGACGATGCCGCCGCCCGCGAGCGAGCTGACAATCTGGTGGCGTTGCTGACGCCGGTTGCCAAGGCGTTCCTCAGCGACCTTGGCCTGGAAACCACCGTGATGGGCCAGCAGGTATTCGGTGGCCACGGTTACATTCGCGAATGGGGCCAGGAGCAGCTGGTGCGTGATGTGCGTATCACCCAGATCTACGAAGGCACCAACGGCATTCAGGCGCTGGACTTGATGGGGCGCAAGATCGTCGGCAGCGGCGGGGCGTTCTATGCGTTGTTCGCTGACGAGATTCGCCAGTTCATTGCTACCGCAGGGGCGGAGCTGGGTGAGTTCACCCGTCCGCTCAGCGCGGCGGTGGATAACCTCGATGAGTTGACCGCGTGGGTGCTGGATCGCGCCAAGACCAACCCGAATGAAATCGGTGCGGCTTCGGTGGAGTACCTGCACGCCTTTGGCTACATGGCGTATGCCTACATGTGGGCACGCATGGCCAAGGCCGCGTGGGGCAAACAGGCTGAGGAAGACTTCTACGCCAGCAAGCTGGGCACTGCGCGGTTTTACTTTGCGCGCCTGCTGCCGCGGATTCACTCGCTGAGTGCGTCGGTAAAAGCTGGCAGTGAATCGCTGTTCTTGCTGGATGAAGCACTGTTCTAAGGGCTGGGAGGGCGTGTAAGCATTCTCTTACATGACGTGCTGCTATTCGTCCTCTATCGCCAAATTGGATCCATCGATAATCTACTTCACATGGACGTCGCGCAGGAAGCGCAAAGCAACAACACGGACACGTAGGATTCTGCCAGGACGGCGGAGTGAAATGGATGTCAGGGAAACAGTCTGCAAAGCCCCGCTTCGGCGGGGTTTTCTTTTGCCCGCGAAAAAGTTCAGGCCGGCGCCTGCGGGGCATTCATCACGTCTTCCAGCAAGGTGCGCAACAACGCCACCGTCGCTTGCTGGCGCTGCACGTCGCGGCACACCAAGCCCACTTTCAGTGGCACCCTCGGTTCACTCAACGGCTTCCACAGCAGCAACTGGCTGTTGTGCTCATCCTGTGAACGCCCCGGCAACACCGTGGCAAGCTGGGTATGGGGCAGGCTGTCGAGAATCCCCACCATGGTGTTGAGTTCTGCCTGCACTTGCGGGCGTCGCCCGAGGTTGGACAGTTGGCCCTGCCAGATCTGTCGGACCTGAAACTCTTCCCCCAGCAACAACATCGGCAATTCGGCCGCCTGTTTCAACGAGACCTTCTTGAATTCCCGCAGGGGATGGTCTTCTGGGATGACCACTTTCAACTCATCTTCGTACAGCAGTACGCCATGCAGCCCAGGCTGGCGAGGTGGCAAATAGCTGATGCCGATATCCAGCGAGCCGTTGAGCAAACGCCGCTCAATCTCCAACCCCGTCAATTCATAGATCTGTACCACCAGGTGCGGCTGGGCCTTGCGCACGCGTTCCAGCATTTGCGGCACCAGGCTGGTGTGCACGGTTTGCAGCACGCCGATGGCCAATGTGCGCATCGCCTGGCCCTTGAAGTTGCGCAGGGCTTCGACGGCTTGTTGCATGCCGTCGATCAGCGGCAGGGCATGGTTATACAAGGTATGTGCGGCGAGGGTGGGTAACAGCCGTTTGCTGCTGCGCTCGAACAGGCTCACATCGAGGTTCTGTTCCAACTGGCGAATCTGTTGCGACAGGGCTGGCTGCGAGATGGAAAGGCGCTCGGCAGCGCGGCCCACGTGGCCTTCCTCATACACCGCGACGAAATAACGCAGTTGCTTGAAATCCATAAGACTTACTTATCGAAAAAGCTGGAAAATCGAAATGGCCGAGGGCCCCTTGGGCGCCTAGTCTAGCGCCTATTCGCAGGGCTTACAGGGCCGGATCGGGCAATGAACAGCGTTTATGTTGATGGTGTTTACATAGGCAAGGCAATAAACCTCAAGGCCGCAGTAGTGGGGCGCACCGACCAAGGTCCCGTTGCTATTACAGGTGAGCTATGAATCTGTTCCGTCGTTCCACGCCGAGCCTGGACGATTTGGTTCTGGAGGCCTCCAGCAAAAATCCATCCAGTGAATCTCTGATGCCCACCGTGGCACGCCCACCTCAAATCTTCGTACGCGGCCAGGGCTCGTGGCTGTGGGACAGTGACGAGCGTGCCTACCTGGATTTCAGCCAGGGCAACGGCGCCAATAGCCTCGGCCACAGCCCGCAAGCCTTGATCAAGGCCCTGGCGGATCAGACTCAGTCACTGATCAATCCGGGCAACGGCCTGCACAATCGCGCCCAACTCAACCTCACTGAACGCCTCTGCCACCGCACGGGCAGCGACCAGGCCTACCTGCTTAACAGTGGCTCCGAGGCCGTTGAAGCCGCGATCAAACTGGCGCGCAAGTGGGGCCAGTTGCATCGCAACGGCGCCTACCGAATCATCAGCGCCAGTGCCGGCAACCATGGGCGCAGCTTTGCGGCGCTGTCAGCGTCGGCGGGCGGCCCGCACAACCGCTTTGAGCCGCAGTTGCCGGGGTTCAGCCACGTGCCCTTCAATGACTTGCCGGCCCTGCATGCAGCCGTTGATGCGCATACCGTTGCCATCCTGCTTGAACCTATCCAGGGCGAAGCCGGCGTGATTCCCGCGACCGAACACTACCTCAAGGGCGTTGAGCGACTGTGCCGGGAACTGGGGATCCTGCTGATCCTCGACGAAGTGCAAACCGGTATCGGCCGTTGCGGCACGTTGCTCGCCGAGCAGCAGTACAGCGTGCGTGCCGACATCATCACCCTCGGCAAAGGCCTGGGCGGAGGCGTTCCGTTGGCAGCCCTGCTGGCACGTGGCAAAGCCTGTTGTTTCGAGGTGGGCGAATTGGAAGGCACCCATCATGGCAATGCACTGATGGCCTCGGCGGGTGTGGCGGTACTTGATGCCGTGTTGGAACACGGCTTTCTTGAACACGTGCGTGAGTCCGGCCTGTACCTGGGCGAAGGGCTTGCCCGCCTGGCGTATCGCTATGACCACGGCCAACTGCGCGGCCATGGCCTGATGTGGGGCCTGACTTTGTCGGATGATTCTGCGGATGCAGTGGTAAAAGCCGCACTGCATGAAGGCCTGATCCTCAATGCCCCGCAACCCAACTGCCTGCGTTTCACCCCGGCGCTGACGGTGAGCAAAAGCAACATCGACGAAATGCTCCTGCGCCTGGCCCGCGCCTTCTCCCGCGTGCGCACCGCACAACTGCAATGCCGCAAGGGTATTGCTGTTTAAACCTGATTTCCTGAACCGTCTCGCGGTATACGCGGCGCCTCCGGCCTGATTCTTTTGGCTGGGGGCGTTTTTTTGTCTGGGCGGGCATAGATGGCCCAACGCCAGATTTCACTGAACCCTCACACACCGCCAAGGTCGATTAGCTTAACGGCTCACACGAGCCGATTTTTTGGAGCTGACCCCATGGATTTCATTCGAATTATCATCGCCATTCTGTTGCCGCCACTGGGTGTGTTCCTGCAAGTGGGCTTCGCCGGCGCGTTCTGGCTGAACATCCTGCTGACCCTGTGCGGCTACATCCCGGGCATCGTGCACGCGGTGTACATCATCGCCAAACGCTGAGGCTGTCAGCCTTTTGCGATGAGCCGGGAGTTGCGTTCATTGCGAAAGGCCAGTTGCTCGATGGTCTGGGTGGCGTGCTCGGCGTCTTCTCGCGCTTGAAGGATGATGCCGTGCTGATCGGACTTGCTGCACACCGGGTCAGCATTGCTTGCGTCCCCCGTGAGCATGAACGCCTGGCAACGGCAGCCGCCAAAGTCCTTTTCCTTTTCGTCGCATGAGCGGCACGGCTCGGGCATCCAGTCGTAGCCGCGAAAGCGGTTGAAGCCAAACGAGTCGTACCAGATGTGCTGCATGCTGTGGTCGCGCACATTGGGAAATTGCACCGGCATCTGTCGGGCCCCATGGCACGGCAGGGCAGTGCCATCCGGTGTGACCGTCAGAAAAATACTGCCCCAGCCGTTCATGCAGGCTTTCGGGCGCTCTTCGTAGTAGTCCGGCGTCACGAAAATCAGCTTGCACGGGTGCCCTTCGGCTTCCAGCTTGGCCCGGTATTCGTTGGTGATGCGTTCGGCGCGCACCAACTGTTCCTGGGTCGGCAACAGCCCCACTCGATTGAGCTGGGCCCAGCCATAGAACTGGCAGGTGGCGAGCTCGACAAAGTCCGCCTCCAGGGCGATGCACAGCTCGATGATGCGGTCGATCTTGTCGATGTTGTGCCGGTGGGTCACGAAGTTCAGCACCATCGGGTAGCCGTGGGCTTTCACTGCGCGGGCCATTTCCAGCTTCTGTGCGAAGGCTTTTTTAGAGCCGGCCAGCAGGTTGTTCACCTGTTCGTCGCTGGCCTGGAAGCTGATCTGGATATGGTCCAGGCCGGCTTTCTTGAAGTCGCTGATCTTCTGCTCGGTCAGGCCGATGCCGGAGGTGATCAGGTTGGTGTAGAACCCCAGTTTGCGCGCCTCGCCGATCAACTCGGCAAGGTCCTGGCGCACCAGCGGTTCGCCGCCAGAGAACCCCAGCTGCGCCGCGCCCATTTCCCGCGCCTCACGAAACACCTTGATCCACTGTTCGGTGCTGAGCTCCTTGCCCTGCTCGGCAAAATCCAGCGGGTTGGAACAATACGGGCACTGCAACGGACAGCGGTAGGTCAGCTCGGCGAGCAACCACAGCGGTAGGCCGATGGCCGGTTTTTCAGGCAAGGGTGATCCAGTGCTCAGCACGGGCGACCTCCATGAATTGCTCGATGTCTTCACCGAGTTCAGGCACGCCGGGGAACTGCTGATCCAGCTCGGCGATAATCGTGGCCACGTCGCGCTCGCCATCGATCAAGCCACCGATCAACGCGGCGCTGTCGTTGAGCTTGATCATACCCTCGGGGTAGAGCAGCACATGGCCTTTTTGCGCCGGTTCGTACTGGAAGCGATAGCCAGGGCGCCACGCGGGTGTCTTGCTGCGATCAAAGCTCATAGGGGGATCCCTTTATGCCACACCCGCGCGTCGGTCACGCTGTGATACGGCGGGCGCTTCAGTTCATAGGCCATGCTCATGGCATCGAGCATGCTCCACAAAATGTCCAGTTTGAACTGCAGGATTTCCAGCATGCGTTCCTGGCCTTCACGGGTGGTGTAATGCTGCAGCGTGATTGCCAGGCCGTGTTCCACATCGCGGCGGGCCTGGCCCAGGCGAGTGCGGAAGTACTCGTAGCCGGCCGGGTCGATCCACGGGTAATGCTGCGGCCAGCTGTCGAGGCGCGACTGGTGGATCTGCGGCGCAAACAGTTCGGTCAGCGAGCTGCTGGCCGCTTCCTGCCAACTGGCGCGTCGGGCGAAGTTGACATAGGCATCAACCGCAAAGCGCACGCCGGGCAATACCAGCTCCTGGGAGCGCAATTGATCCGGGTCGAGACCCACGGCCTGGCCCAGGCGCAGCCAGGCTTCGATGCCGCCGTCTTCACCTGGCGCGCCGTCGTGGTCGAGCAGGCGCTGGATCCACTCGCGACGGATCTCACGGTCCGGGCAATTGGCCAGGATCGCGGCGTCTTTCAGCGGGATGTTCACCTGGTAGTAGAAGCGATTGGCGACCCAGCCCTGGATCTGCTCACGGGTGGCGCGGCCTTCGTACATCGCCACATGGTAGGGGTGATGGATATGGTAGAAGGCGCCTTTGGCGCGCAGGGCGGCTTCGAATTCAGTGGTGGTCAACGGCGTGTCAGTCATTTCGGTCGCTCCTACAATTCAATGCTCATGCCGTCGTAAGCCACTTCGACATTGCGCCGCACCAGCTCCGCGCGCTCGGGGGAGTCTTCGTCGAGGATCGGGTTGGTGTTGTTGATGTGGATAAGCACTTTGCGCTGCTCGGGCAATTGCTCCAGCACTTCCAGCATGCCGCCAGGGCCGTTCTGGGCCAGGTGGCCCATCTCGCGACCGGTGCGGGTGCCGACACCGCGGCGCTGCATTTCATCGTCGTCCCACATCGTGCCGTCCACCAGCAGGCAATCGCTGGCGGCCATGATCTCCAGCAACGGGGCGTCGACCTTGCCCAGGCCCGGGGCGTAGAACAGTTTGCCGCCGGTGCGCAGGTCTTCGACGATCAGGCCGATGTTGTCCCCCGGGTGAGGGTCGAAGCGGTGCGGCGAATAGGGCGGCGCGGCGCTGCGCAGCGGTAACGGGGTAAAGCGCAGGTTGGGGCAGGCCGGAACGGTGAAGCTCGTGTCCAGCTCGATGCGGTTCCAGGCCAGGCCGCCGTTCCAGTGGGTGAGCATGGTGAACAGCGGAAAGCCGGTGCTGAGGTCTTCATGGACCATGTCGGTACACCACACTTGGTGCGGGCAGCCTTCGCGCAGGCTGAGCAGGCCGGTGGTGTGGTCGATCTGGCTGTCCATCAGGATGATCGCACTGATGCCGGTGTCACGCAGGGCGCGGCCGGGTTGCATCGGGGCAAAACCCTGGAGTTGCGCGCGGATATCCGGTGAGGCGTTGCACAGGACCCAGTTCACGCCGTCGTCGGAGATCGCGATGGACGACTGCGTGCGTGCCTGGGCCCGCAGGCTGCCGTCGCGAAAACCCGCGCAGTTGGCGCAGTTGCAGTTCCACTGCGGGAAACCACCGCCAGCGGCGGAACCTAGAATCTGGACAAACATGGCAACTCCATCAAGCAAAGCTCAAAACAAAAACGCCCCGGGCGAACCGAGGCGTTGTATTACCCAGCGGATTAACGGCTGGCGAAGTACATGGTGACTTCGAAACCGATGCGCAGATCAGTGTAAGCAGGTTTGGACCAGGTCATATTCATACTCCTACCAAGGGATGGGACGTTCACTACTAAGTAATACATATAGTCCACCTCCAGTCGGAGATGTTCAGATATTGCGTAGGAATGTTACCCAATTCTTGCTGAGTTAGCGCTGTCTCGGCGGAAAAAGCCTGTTGCAGAGACGGCAATGATCAGTCTGCTAGTCGCCAGGTATCTGCCGGTCGCGGGCCGTTGGCGACACAGCGCCAGCCGCCTGCAGCCTCGTTCAGTTGGCGTGCGGCGTGTTGCAGGTTATCGCGCGTGCAGGTTTGGATCTGTTGTTGCAGTTGCTCAAGGTATCCCGACGAATGGCCGGCCAGCCGTGCCTGCCAGATCAGCTCGGCAGCTTGGGCAATCGGCAGCGTCTGTGGTGAGAATTGCTGTGCCAAGGCCTGATGACCCAGATCTGGAGTGTTGTCGATCACCGCCGGCACCTGCTGGAGGAAGGTTTGCAGGTGATCGATGATGCCCTCCAGCGCCACGTCAGGGGATTGCACGCCAAACAGCAGGCCGGTTTGGCCGTTGATCTGTCGGATGCCGCTGAACACGGCGTAGCCGATTTGCAGTTCGACCCGCAGGCGCTGGTAGAACGGCCCTTGGAGCAGATGGCCGAGCAGTCGCCACGCGGCCTCATCGGCCAGGGCTTGGCTCGGCGCTGGGCAGAACAGCAACAGTGCGGCTTCGCTGCCGTCGGTCTTCACCTCATGCCACAGATGAAGCCCGCCCAGCGCCACAGGCACGTGCTCGAGGTTGGCCGGCTGGCCGGGCAGGCGCGCCGCCGCCGTTTTGATTGCCGCCTCAACCGAGGCGGGAAAACCCAGCCCCAGGGCCTGCCAGCGAGCAGTGGTCCACGATGCCTCGCTGTCCAGGGGGCGGACGGTGCAACAAGCCGGCAGCGCCTTGAGTAATTCGCGGATGGCAATCATGGGCGTGGTGGCTGGAGGTACCTCGTGAGCCTGGTTCAGGCTTTGCGCCAACGCCTCCAGGACGGCCGGCATGGGTTCGTGCAGCCCGACCATCTTCACCAGCCAGTCATTGCCTAGCGTTTCGAAGGACAATTCCACGCCGGCCTGGCGTGCGTTCTCACGCAGAGGCTGCAATGTGCCTTCCATACCAGCGGGAGCACCCTGCCATTGCACGTACAGCGCGCTTTCATCACCGTCGTCCGCTAACGCCTGGCTGAATGCCAGCGCCGACACCTCACGCCGACCACGGGAGCGATCCTGTGCAAAGGTGCGTAAGCCACGGTGGGCGCTGGTTTGGCCACGGATCAGACCCGCACGTTCTTCTTTCTCCGGCGCTCGCAGAAAGGGGTTGGGAGGTGGCAATTGCCAGGCGTGTTCGGCGGGCTTGAGCGGCAGCGAGTCCAGCAGGGCCTTGAGGCCCGCGAGGCTCTGTTGTGACAGGGCTTCCTGATTGTTTCGCGCCAATGCCAGGGCGCCCTGGACCTGTTGTTGGCGAGCGGCCAGCAGGGTGAACTCCTCCTGCAGCGCCGTCCAATCGCTGTGTGCGAAAAAGCTCAGCCAGTCGTGCAGCAATGCCTCGATCTGGGTCGGTGATGCGCCGTCGGGGCTGAGCGTAATGTCGATATCCACCACGGCTTGTCCCGCGAAGTGATACAGCACGCTGGCCTGCACTGCCGTAGCCAACTGGCGTGTTTTCAGTTCGTCCAGCAGCCCGCCCGGCGCCGAAGCGTTGAGCCAGGTGCAGAGAAAATCCAGGGCCTCACGGGGCGCATTACCGGTGATGACCTGATGCAGATGATCGCCGGCCAGGTGCTGATAGCTGGGGGTTGGCCCGGGCATCAGGGCAGGCGGATTGGCCTGCGGTTGCCGGTTGCCGGAGGGCAGTTGCTCGCTGAACTGCTGTGCCAGGGCTTGGAGTGTTTGCAGCGACTGTGGCCCGGCCAGGCTCAGCGTCATCTGCCCGCTCTGATAGAAGTGGGTATGAAATTCCCGCAACGCCTGCTGAAAAGCCTCACGCTCAACCGGCAGGCTGTCGCGGTTACCTGCGTGAAACCCTCGTAGCGGGTGGTCCGCCGCCAAGCCTTCAAGCAAAGTCACTTGCTGCTGTGCCTTGGCATCCTGGCTCCAGGCGACACACTCCGCGTGCAACACCTCGCGTTCGCGCAACTGATCGTCCACTGCCAGGCGCGGCTGGGCCAGCATGTGCGCCAGCCGGTCCAGGCCACCGGTAAATGTCGGCTCTGGCAGTTCAAAGAAGAAATCCGTGGTGCGCTCGCGCGTGCTGGCGTTGACCTGGCCTCCATGGCGTTGCACGTAGGCCATCAGCCCTTCGCCCGCGGGAAAACGCTCAGTCTCCAGAAACAACAGATGCTCAAGAAAATGCGCCAGCCCCGGCCACGCCAGGGGCACGTCATGGCTGCCCGCAGCTACCTGGAGAACAGCAGCGCAACGCTTCAAACGTGGCGCATGACGCAGGGAAACCCGCAGGCCGTTGGCCAGGGTCAGGTGAAGGTGATGAGGGTGGGCCGGCGCGGGCATGGGCACTTCCGAAACGTTGGAAGTGCCCATGTTAACAAACCGGCTGGTTCAGGGTTTGTGCAGCGCGCCGTAGAGTTCGGGGCGACGGTCTTGCAGGTAGTGGTTAGCGGCGCGGGCATCGAGGATCGATTGGCGCTCCAGGGTGCCAACGATCAAGGCTTCATCCAGTCCCGCCTGGGCGATGCGTTGGCCGTTCGGCGCGGCGATGCTGCTTTGCCCGCAGTACTGGATCTCACCTTCGTGCCCACAATAGTTGGCGTAGGCCACATAACATTGGTTCTCAAAGGCTCGCGCCCGCACGGTGACATCGGCGACAAAGTCGAAGGGCACCATGTTGGCGGTGGGCACCAGGATCAGCTCGGCACCAGCCAGGGCCAGGCGCCGGGTGTTTTCCGGGAACTCCAGGTCGTAGCAGATCAGGAAACCGAGCTTCCAGCCGTTGAGCTCGACCAGCGGGAAGTCATCGTCGCCTGCACTGAACATCGAGTGGTCCAGGTCACCGAACAGGTGCGTCTTGCGGTAGTTGCACAGGCGCTGGCCCTGGGCGTCGATCAGTTGCACGGCGTTGTAGATCTGTCCGTCTTCGGCCCGCTCCGGGTAACCGTAGAGAATCGCCAGCCCGGCGCTTTTGGCCAGCTCGGCAATGGCCTGCGCCGACGGCCCATCCTGCGCCTCGGCCAGGGCGCCCACCGCTTCTGCGCCGATGTTGTAGCCGCTGAGGAACATCTCCGGCAGCACCAGTACATCGGCGCCAGAGGCCTCATGCGCCAGTTGGTGCAGGCGCGTGAGGTTGCCAGCGACGTCCAGTGGCAGCGGCGGGCATTGGTACAAGGCAACACGCATGTTCAGTTCCTCAGTCGGCCAGGGCGATTGGCCCGATTTCGTCGAACACATCCCCAGGCCCCGGGTTCTCGGCGTGAGTGCTGCCGCCGAAGTGGGTCATGATGCCCCACACGGCGTTCAGCGAGGTCTGCACCGCGCCTTCCACCCACGCAGGCGTCCAGGAGACGTCATCACCGGCGATAAAGATCCCACGCTGTTCGGCAGGCATGTCCTTCTGCATGAAGTGCGCATACATGCGCTGGTTGTAGCGATAGTGGCCCGGCAGGGCGCCTTTGAAGGCGCCGAGGAAGTGCGGGTCGGCCTCCCAGGACACGGTGATCGGATCGCCGATGATGCGCGCTTTTATGTCGACGTTCGGGTAGATCTTTTTCAGCGCATCCAGGGCCAGCTTCACGCGTTTGTCGATGGGTTGCGGCAGCATTTTCAGCGCGTCGCTCATCCACGAATACGACAGGCAGATGACCCCCGGCTTGTCGTCGCCGTTGTCGAACAGGTAAGTGCCACGGGTGAGGCGATCGGTGAGGGTCATGCTCATCAGGTCGCGGCCGGTTTGCGGGTCTTTGTCTTTCCAGAACGGGCGGTCGACCATCACGAAGGTCTTCGACGATTGCATGTAGCGGGTGCGGTCCAGGGCCATCCACATTTTTTGCGAGAACAGGGTTTCATCGCATTCGATCTGGGTGGTCAGCAGCCAGCTTTGGCAGGTGGTCAGCACGGCGGCGTATTCGCGGGTGTCGCCGTAGTTGTCGGTCACCGCAAACCGGCCATCCGGGGCGTGGGCAATGCGTTTCACCCCGGCGCGCGGCGCACCGCGGTGCAGCGAACTCAGGCTGGTGCCGGCCGGCCAGTGGGCGCAACGCTCGGGTACATGGCGCCAGATGCCCATGGGCACCTGCGCGACGCCGCCGACGACGAGGTGCTGGTGGTCGTCGCAGTTGGTCATCACCACGCGGAAGATTTCCAGCATGGAGTTGGGGAAGTCCGAGTCCCAGCCACCGGTGCCAAAACCCACCTGGCCAAACACTTCGCGGTGCGCAAACGAGAGCTTGGCGAACGCCTTGGAGGTGGCGACGAAGTCGTAGAAGGTGCGGTCGTCCCACAACGGCACCAGCTTGTTCCACAGTTCTTTTAGACGCGGTACGTCGCGGTCACGGATGGCCTGTTGGATATCACCGAACTGCGAACCCGCTTCCAGGGCATCGGCCCAGGCGTCGGCCACTTCCTGAAACAGCACGGGCAGGTCGGAGAGTTTTTGCGCGTAGTGGGTCTGGCCTTCGAGGTCGATTACTGTGCTGCCAGAGGCGGGTGTCAGCGGGTTGGGGAAGGGCTTGGTCTCCAGACCCAGCTTATCCACATAGTGGTAGAACGCGGTGGACGACACTGGGAAGCGCATGCCGCCCAGCTCGGCGATGATGCCTTCGGCGCCTTCGAAGGCCTGGGAGCGCAAGCGGCCGCCCATCTTCGAGGCCTCGTACACCACCGGCTTGAGGCCCAGCTTCATCAGCTCGTAAGCGGCCACCAGGCCTGCGATGCCCGCGCCGACGATCGCCACTTCGGCACCGTAGTTGGCGGAGGGGATGCTGCCGAGCCCGGCCGGGTGCTCGATCCAGTCATCAAAGGCAAACGGGAAATCCGGGCCGAAGATGGTGATGGGCTTTTTACCGTCTGCAGGGTGGCGATTGTTCTTGTTGAGTTCGTTCATGGCAAACCTGGCTGGCAACTCGGCGGGGCACGTCCCGCTGAGTATAGGAAAAGATGGCAGCCAGTTTAGGGAGCGTTGCGCTCGTTAATAAGACGCAAAGTGTCGTCGTAATGAATTGTTTTTAGTCAGAGTGACGAAGTCGACGGTCAGATTGGCTGCCCACGATCCAATTTGTTACTGAGGATTATCGACGTGGTAGTTTTCTCCACGCCGTCGACACTGCCGATCTGGTCCAGCAGTTGATCCAGCTGTTCGGGCGAGTCGGTGCGCAGCCACGCCACGTAATCGAACTCGCCACTCACCGCGCACAGTTGCTGGACCTGGGCCATGGCACTGAGCTTGCGCAGCACGTCCTTGCCCGAACGCGCCTGCACCGTAATGCCCACATACGCCTGCAAACCGCCGTCGACCACCCGTTGGCCAAGGCGCACACCGTACCCGGTGATCACTTGGGTCTTCTCCAGCCGCGCCAGGCGCGACGTCACCGTTGTGCGTGCGATACCCAACTGCCGGGCAAGCATGGCGACGCTTTCGCGGGCGTTGATCTGCAGCGCGGCGATCAGTTGGCGGTCGATTTCATCGAGGACGGGCAAGGGGAGGGCTCCAGTGCGGGCGGCAATGGGGCGGTATATTACAGCCTTCCAGACACACAAAAGCCGCGCATTGCGCGGCTTTCTTGTTTGGTGGGCCCACACGGACTTGAACCGTGGACCAAAGGATTATGAGTTGCCGAGACTCGTGATAATCAAACGAAAGGTTACCTGTTTAGGTGAAGGTATTCAAAGCTAATA
Organism: Pseudomonas sp. GW821-FHT09A09; assembly: GCF_059418405.1. NCBI lineage: Bacteria > Pseudomonadati > Pseudomonadota > Gammaproteobacteria > Pseudomonadales > Pseudomonadaceae > Pseudomonas > Pseudomonas sp. GW821-FHT09A09. The sequence continues at coordinate 68,516 of NZ_JBWKPU010000009.1, read as the reverse complement.
TCTATATAGATCAGTAGGTTAGAGTAAATTCTGAAAAACAATCAAAGGGTAGGACTGTACCGTAAATGTACCGGCATGACGTTATGTGATGATGTCCATATGTCATTACGACCGAATAGACATAGGTGTGTCCGCCGGGTAGGATCAAAGTGCCATCCTCAGCATTCAGTGGTGGAAGTCCCCGGAGGTCTGTAGGAGCTAGCGCACTCGCCTCCGCCCTCATGAAGGATGAACAATTTGCAAGCCAAGGATCTTCTTGCCCCCACTTTACTGGCTACTTGTATCGGTCTGTTGGTCGTACTAGCCATGATGCATTTTGCACCTATTAGCGAGATAATTATTAGTCATGCGCAGTATGTGCCAGCCAAAGATATTAAAGAGTTAGATCAATACGAGCAGCTTATGATTGCGCGGATGATAAAGGAGAAAACCTTAATAACAGTAGATGCGCTTTGGTCTATGCAAGTATCTTTTTATCAGACAATGATTAGTGTTTTGATCGCGTTAAACGCTGCAATCGTAGGTGGCGCCTTTGTTATTATAAGAAGCTCGTCGAAGGCTGAAGTCGTAAAAGAGTCAAAGGCTCACTTCGAGGAGTATTGCAAAGCAGGTGAGTTTACAAAGGTTATTGAGAAGAAAGCTAAGAAAGAAATAGTAAAAATCAACGCAACATATGGAGATATACTCGACGCACTCTCTGATCACGAAACTAGAATAAATTCTCATAAGGATGCTATACTCGAGGTGAGTAGTCGGCTGGCAGAAATGGATGAGTCAGAAAACTGTCCTGACAGTGACAACAAGATTAGTGAGTAGGTGAAAAAGATGGCCTTTATTCGGAAAAACGTTAAGCCCAAGTTGCTTGCATCTTCGGATGTAAGTAGTGAAGGCTGCGCTGTTGAAACGTTTACCGTAGCTCAGTTACTCGACTTAGCAAAACGTAAAGGTGTTGAAACCTCTCCGTTGGATGTGCAAAAGTTACTGTCGGTATTAGGGGTCGAACTACTTAGTGTTCCCATGAAAGATGAGGTTTCAGGGATGCTAAGTCGTTTAGATAACAAAGATGGTTGGGTCGTCAGAGTCAATGCACTTCATCACCCGAATAGGCAGCGCTTCACTATTGCTCATGAGATAGGTCACTATTGCCGTCATCGATGGCAGCAGAGCGAGTTTCAGGATCAAAACTTTTTCCGAAATGGTGATAGCAATCCTATGGAAGCTGAAGCTAATCGTTTCGCAAGTGAACTTCTAATGCCTGAGCAGATGTTCAAAGAAAAAGTTCGGTTGTTTACGGGGAGTATCGAGGCTATTGCCCAGTACTTTAAGGTTTCGACTCTTGCTGTGCGAGTTCGAGCAAAAAATTTAGGGATGAAAGGGCATGGATTGGAATAGCTTAGTTTATTTTCCCGTACTAAAGACTAAGGATGCAGAGCTTAGGGCTATCTCGGCGGTTGATATCTCGTATAGGCGGAAGATGCTTCCCGTGTATGAAATAACCAAATCAAGAATAACTAAGAAAAACTCTCTTGGTGATATTGTTAAACGTCTAGAACAAATAAAGAATATTCAGGGTGAGCTGCCATATATCTTGGACGTGACAACTGATTCAAAGCAAAAAAACACTCAAATTGAAAGTATTCTGTCTCCAGTTAATGGCTATGAAAGTTGGAAGGATTGGCTCGACTTGAACTGCGGATCTCATATAGTTCCAATGATTCACGTTAACTTTGAGTTGGATGAGGATTTGAGTGAGGCTAAGTCATTTGTCTCGTCTGTGACAAGCAAATATAAAAAAATGGCGTTGCGTCTTCCTGCTGATTTAGAAGGCGAAGAATATGAAGAAATTATAAGTGTTGTAATTTCTGAGCTCAAAGATTCTCGATTATATATTATTTTGGATGAGGGGTGTGTTAGAGATAAAGTGAAAAGCGAGGGTTTGGCAGTTGTATCTGATGCCTACCAAAAAGCCTTTGATAAGATCTCAGGTATGTCAAATTCTAGTGAGTGGCTAGAGCGAATAGTTTGTGTGGCAGGTTCATTTCCTTATCTGGTGTCTCAGGAAGGTAGAGGAGATGAGCATGGAGAGTTTGAAATTTACGAACACTCTCTTTTTGTTTCGTTAAAGCATAATCGGCCTGGTCTTCAGTTCGGTGATTTTGCATCTATCAATGTTAAGCAAATTGAAATGCGTGGTGGAACCTTCGTTCCTCGAATAGATTTCGGTACGGACACAACTTTTTATTACTATCGGAAGCGCAGGAATGCTGGGTCTTACGTATGGTGTGCAAAAAAAGTTGTGGCTGATCCTATATACTCCACAAATCATAGCTGGGGTGATGCTGAAATAAATAGCGCTTCTGATAATACCCCTTCTGGTATTAGTCCATCTTTTTGGATTTCAGTTAGGGCGTGCAACTACATGATTCGACGGGTGAAACTACTAAGTGCCTAATTTGTTAGGAGCTAAGCTTAATGAGTACACATCGTCCAGCATTATGCTGCCGCTTAGCTCGCTTTGAAGATGAGCGGTTTGAGCTCCATACTTCTGGATGATGTATTGTCTGAAAAATAGCTTTATTTTTTCTCTTTTGTAAACTCGAGAAATTTGTTCGCAGACTTCTAGTTTGGATCTCCCGGTTGTTTTGAACTCTCTACGCAGATAATCCATGGGCACGGCGTCCAAGGTTGTTATGCTATCAAAATTTTTAATTTGTTTTGCTTTTCTGACCTTTTTTAGGCCGGCTGGTGTGCATAGATAAATTCCAATTCGTTCAGGAGTGAGCCTACGAATTGCGTTTATGTTTTTGCTATCGCATACGACGTAAACATAATCGAAAAGCTGTGTGTAGGAGTTTAATTGGCCTGCAAGCCTGTCGATTCGGTCAAATGCCGATTTAATTTCATATCCAACAATCATCCCGTCTTCAGCGCAAATTAAGTCTGCTCGGCGGCGTCCAAAATGAAATGAGTATTCAAGAAAAATAGCCTGTGTCGTACTTTCTTTTAGTAAGTGATACGCAAGCGTGCGTTTTATATCGATTTCTTTCATGCTTGCGTCATTTCTAAAGTGGTCATAGGGTTCAATGTTATCGCTAAATATTTCTGGGTGGTTTGGAGTTTGGGTTAAGTGTAGCATCTAGTGCCGTTTGTTGATATTGAGTGATCTACACTGGCCCTGCGGTTTTGGTGGATTTTTAGCTGTGATGGCGTTATGCCGTTTTTTTTGATTTTGTTGAGTTTCTATTTTGCTTATTTTTTGTTGTTAGTGTCAACCTGCTCGACAGATGAATGTGTGCATACTCAAAGTCTATCTTTACAAAGAATTTTATTAGTTGGAATTTATTTGAGTTTTTTAAGGGGCGGAAAAGGTTCAGTGTTGGAGGGGGTTGTAAGAGTTGTTTGCAGCCATAACGTCACTCTCATATTCGACGAATCACAAAGTAGAGTGGTCTCATACGCCATGTTTGAGAAAGGAACATAAATTGCCCCGGCTGAGAGTCGTCGGCGAGTCTTGGAAGCTCGCGCATGATAGATGTTATTTCTGCCCAGTCGAGAACGCGACTATTGGCAATGCTAGAAAGAATTGTTGAATGGTGCGTTGGTTGTATATGGCCATGAAATTTTTTGAGCTTCAGGTCCTTACTGATCTCGCAAATAAACCGCACATCCTCTTCAATTTCTAGTTGGCTAATATCAAACCACAGTGATTCCGCGAGAGATTGATTAAATATATTATTAGTCAGGGATATTCCGCACAATGTTTGAATGCCTAATTCAGACGCGCACTTGGCTACCCGAAACAGTCTTTTGTTGATTTTTCCCTCGATAATTAAGCTGTCGGCTTCGTCGATTTTTGGACGTCTTGCAAAAAATGCGACTAGATGAAAGCTTTCCCCAGATAGGGAGTCGAATGCTACAAGCGTATCCTCTCGCCGCCCTGAAAAATATACTGGAACCGCGGGGCCCAGTGGTTCAACGAGAGTTAAGAATTTTGGGGTCAGAGCATATTCGGCAGTTCTTTCGGAATAGAAGCTTGGCAATTTCATTTCCTCGATGGGGATTGGTTGATCTTCACCTTTTAGAGTGTTGTGGGCGCCGATGAGTTCGACAGGCCGGGCTCAGTTCAGCGCCAGATGACTTTCCATCGGCTCAAGCTGGCCTCTTGGAGTTCAGAAGTAACTCCGATATGGCTGTAGATATAATCAGAAATCTGCTTTATTTCCTTCGTAGAGAGTTCCTGGTTGCCGTCCTAATTCAGTTTTTTGCTATCTGATTCAGGTTCCCCCAATGGCTCGAAGCAGTTCCTACGAATCCCAAAGCGCCTTAGTGACCTCCACGGTAAATTGGGGCTGATTGGTCAAACTAGCTCGTACGCAATTTATTACCCAGCGTTGAGCTGAGCAGCCCTCGGCTTCTAAACGTACCACGACCTCATGGTGCTCACTTGGTGTAAGTCGAACCTCAAGCCGTTGTTACGGACCTTCGTCAGGTTCTCCTGCGATTTGTCCTGATATCCAATTCTGAGCGCCTGGGGGCATTTCATCTTGGATGACGTAGCGCATTAGCGCTCAAATCATGCCGTGCTGGGAGCTACCTTTTTTCTCGCAGTGTGTTTCCCATTCTGATTTCAGGTCGGCCGGTATGCGTACACGGCACTATCCCTTGTGGCTCCGATACTAGCTTTGCCCAGCATGTGAATTCCTTTTCGAAATCAGCGGCTGATTATGCAGGTAGTGAACCACAATTTACCGGCGAACGCCCATCCTGCACTAGATCTCTATGGACCTCAGTATTTGTTCATGAACAAGAGATTCGCCGCTACCGGATACTTTGTCATACGCTTACCCGGCGACTTGCCTATCCTGCACTAGATCTCCATGCGCTTGAATCCTTGTTCATGAACAAGCTTTGGGCGTCTATTAGCCGGCGATCTGCCTATCCTGCACTAGTGCTCCACCGTCTTTCAGACATGGCCCTGCTTGCATTGCAGTTGATCACCGACCGCACCTGCTCAGCCTGACGGTTCCTTGGAGGGCTTGAATGAAGTTGGTTGCTACAGCACGAGCATGATAGAACTCGTCCAACGATGATTGGAGGGATGTACGGTTATGTGCGATAGCGAACGCTGGACCGTGAAGTGTCAGGGTACTGCTGATGGAAGTGGCGACGTCATCGTCGAGTTGCCGTTGGAACTACTCGCAAAAATGGGCTTAGCCCTTGGGGACGATTTGGAGGTCGAGGTGTTGGATGACGCGATTGTCCTCAAGCCAAAACGTTTCATCGACGTTCCATCATGACAACCCCTAATTTGAGCTGACAGCTCCGGAGTCGGCATATCGCCGGACTTGTGGCGCCGTGTGGCTCTCTGCCGACCGTGGCCAAACCCTGCGGAAAGACCGCTCAGGTCGTCAGGTCGGCTGATGCGCTTTATTTCATTGCGGTTGCTACGAACTCATTCAATTCAATCTCACCATTGATGTAGCGCTCGCCCAGGAGCCGCATTGCTTCGGTGACTTCAAATCCCGATTGGTTTAGTGAGGCAGTGGCAAAGCTCACAGCTTTTATCCGCTCACTCCGTTCGGACTCAGTGAGCAGGTGTATCTCCGGCCGATCATTACTGGTTGAGGGTTCAACTTTGCCTTGCTGTTTGGCTGCGTTTTGATTTTCGAAGGTCATACCTGTCCCTGACGAGCTTGAGAAACTTTGTTCATACACAAAGGAATGGAAGTTGACGACCCTCAGGCTGCGCGCGTTGACCAGGCAACAGGATCTGGATGGAAGCCTTGGTATACATGAAATCGTACAGTAGCCAAAGTGCTAAGGTTCTTGCTGGATGTGGTGTCAAGGGCGTCACCGGAGGCCGCATGCGGAGCGGAGCCGAAGGCGAGCACCGAACGGGCGAGGATGCCGGGCGTAGCCGTACCCTTGACTCCACAGGAAGCGCTCAGCCTATCGCCAGGGGTAGGTCAAGGGCTCCGCCCGCCGTGCCTGCCCCGCAGCCAGTCCGGCAAGTTCGGACACGGGATGCAACCGAAGGGGTTGCCCAAGCAGGGCGCGGAGTTTTCATGACTTTGTTGCATTCGTTTGTCGTGACTCTGATGTATCCAGTCCCTAGTCCTCCAGCCCATGGACTCAGATTAGCAACGGTTGACACGAACATTAAATTCAGTGAATTTAATATCTCACGTGCACTCAAGGTAGTCAGAATGGACATTTTTGGAACTAAAGCTCAAAACTTGCTGGGGCAAGCGCAAGACCTTCTTAACCGAGCCCATGAGGAAATGGCGAGGGATATCGAGGCTTTGAAGGGCAAGCAGGCGCTGACCGATGAGCGTTTAGCGAAGATGGAAGCTAAGCAGGATGAAGCTGCCGAAAAAATCGGAAAGCTCCAGGAGTCACTTGATGAAATCAGAGATAGTGCAATTCGAGGGGAGGTGGCGAGCGGTCAAAAGACAAAAGATGTGGCTCAAAAGTTCGGGCTTTCACCTGCTCGAGTGTCTCAAATCGCCCCTCGGCGTCGCTACAACAACGGTTGAGCTAAATTTCTAAGGGCGGCTCGCGGAGCGTCGTGTCGCCCACAGTGTCAGCATCGGGTCTGCTTAACTGCATCTAGTATTGAGTGGCGACCCTCGGTCGCGCATGCTGATCTCTCTGGCACTGCCCCGAGCTGTAATCGCCCAATCGGGTCAAGCGACTGGTCGATGGGGAGTGAGCTTGCGTAATCTCGGAGTTAGGGATGAATGACAGATGCGCTGAAACTGTCTTGTTTTTGCTATTAGTCTTTTATTTACAATAATTTAAAAAATTTATAGTTACCCATCCCCCCGCCCTTCCCGCAAGCGGGAAGGGAGCGAGTCGCCCTCTGTCGTCAAGGGTGCAGGGGAGGCCTCCGGCCTTGATCCCCTACACCCGTGCCGTGAGCGTGGGTCGCTTCTGCCGCATCAAGGGGCCGGGTCCTCGTCGCTTCGCTTCTGCGGGCCGCACCAACCCCTTGACCCGTCATTCGCTTGTTGAAGTTGCTCAAAAAAAGACCTCGCCGAAACGAGGTCTGATGAACTTTGATTCAGGCCTAGCGGTTCACTTTTCCCCCTGTCGCATTGCCCCAGTTTTTGCCCATGTTCTGCATGACGTGCTGTCGGTACGCGGGATTCCAGGCTGTGTTACCCGCCGCAAGGTGGTTCAGTCGTCCAGCGGTGACCATTTGTCCCGACTGCATGTCGCGGCGCGTGGACTGTCGGTTAAGCCCTTTGGTGATCGGTGAGGCGGCACCGCTTGCGATTCCGCGTAGGGTGAGTCCTGCACTTGATAACCCGCCTGCAAGGCTCCCAGCAACAGCGTTGGCTTGCTGCAACATGTACAACACCACGACCGTCACCACCAGAAGTTCCAGAAATGTAGAGATGGGGTAGTCAGTGGGTGTTGCGAGTATGTCGCTGGTCAGCGACGAGAAAAATTTGATCCCAAAGCTGAGCACTGTGACCACCAGCGCGATTTGTAGAATGTACGTGATGACCTGGGCGAACCAGCTATCGAACCATTTGGATGTGAACTGCCCGAACAACAGCATCATGATAAAAATTGGGCCGATGCCCAGCATGATCGACAACATTCCCTTTGCAACGATGATCATGGCCCCTGCTGGAACCGCGATGACGAGTGTCGCCGCGTAGACAATGATGGCCGTCAGCAAATCAAAAAAGATCATGCCCACTTCGTGCCAGGCGCGCGTTCCCATCTTCGCTAGAATATCGGCGCCTATCGCCCAGCCGTCGGACATTGCCTTGTCCACTACCTGAAATACAGACGTTGAGGCCGTTGAATCGCCTGTTGCTGAAAAGGCAGATGCTACCCCCGTTTCCAAGCCATTTAGTGCCTCCACTACCCACGACATGTACGTGTCCGCGTTCATTGCCAGTCCGCTGATAAGCAGAAATTTTCCACAGGTCTTGAGGAGGTGGGACGCGGGTTGTTCGATTGTGCCAATGATCATCATGAAACCGATCATGGTCAGGTAGAGCGTTCCGCACAGCGTTATCGTCAGTGAAAAGTCATTGATGACTTGGCTGGAAGTGATGCGTATGAACGTCTGGAGCGTTTGCTCCATGCTCCCCGCGATCCATTCAAATATTCCGGTCGTCGTGGTCATTCTATTTTCCCTGAGAAGAAAAATTGACCGGTTCGCGGTGTTTGTATCCACGCAGCTCCAGCGTTATGGCATTCGCGGCAGATGACGCGTTGATGCAGTTCGCAGAGATCGATAGCTCTCCAGGGTTGGCTTTGCACCTCTCTAGCATTTTCAACCGCTCAGATGGATTGGCCTTGTACCAGTCAACGGTTTGAACCGGTTCTTGTTGTCCGCAGCCCGTGAGAATTGAAGCAGCGATGAGCAGTAGAGCAGGGGCCTTGTTCATTTCTTCACCACCTGGCCGATGCTGCATGGTTCCGTGCTTACGGCTTTCGGGCTGTGATTGCTCAATACATTCAGCTCTGCTTGATCAATGATCCGTAGCGCCGCGACCGTGCGGAGAACGCTTTCCCGCGTTCCCGCCCAGTTGCCTGCGAGGCGTTCAAGGGTATTGTTTAGAACGCCTATGCAGGTGCATACGCAGCACACCGAGAGCAGTGCAGCGAAACCTGAAGGAACGGGGGCTGACTGCCGGGGAAGCGTTATTTCAAACCAATCAATCGCCGCCATTGCGAATGGCACCATCGCAAGCACTGCGGCTATTAGGTCCCGGTGCAGTAACGACGGTGCCCGTGTCGAAACCTCTTTCATGTATCCGAGGTGGTCTACGCAGACCCAGTATCGGCGGATGGAGATGAGAACGAACGTGCAGAAGGTTAGAATCGGTAGGTAAAGGTACGAAATCATTGTGTTGCTCCTTGGGGTAGGGGCGAACGCAGAGCTGTCTTTCCAGCCGTCCGGCGACTCTTTTTATCGAGCTACTTTCTCGCCAGTCAGGGCTTGTTTAAGGCCCGTATCCAGTGCGCCTTTTTGGCGTTCTTGGGATGTGGTCTATACGGCGCGTCTTTCCGCTGCTTGTCCGGTGGCTCTTTCTATCGAGCTACTGTTCCCACCTGTCAGGGACTTTCTTTTCGGTCCCAGCACCCTGCACGCTTAGGCGTTCTTGGGGTATAAATTAGCTGCGTTCATTGGTTGACGCTTTGGTTTCAAAATCAGGACCAAGACTTTCGGTCAATCATGATCTGGTCAGCAATATACGGAATGTTTGCGAGCTCATTTAATGCCATTTCTACTGTCCTGAACCAGTAGGGGCGATTCTCTTCATCGATGACAGTGTGATCTATTACGCCGTCGGAGACACTGAGTGCAAAGCCGTTTTTGTAGTGCGCTCTGAGGATGACTTGTATATCGCCTGTTCTGTCTAGGCTGTCGCAATAGCTTTCAAGCTGCTTAAAATGGAGTGACATAGCTCTGTCCTTTCAATGCTGTTCGTTTGGTTTGTGGCTTTAATTGTCGATGGCTACAGAGGTCGTACCGTATTCCTAGTTAATAACTTCAAAGCATTAATGTGTTCTTGTTTGCTTTCGTGGCTCATCAGTAATGGTTTGTCGATACTTTCCGTTATTAAGCTTGGATCGGTTGCTGGTTTGGACTTTCTCGGTTTTGCGAGAGGGCAAAAATTTCCATTCAAGTAGTTTTTCTTCAAACCATAAAACCATCGCTGTGGGGTTGTCGTGATTTTTCCAGATTTCAGTGCTTCCGAAAGCTCATCAAGGAGTACTTGATGGTCATACCTTGGAATGTCCTCCAAGAGTTGAACGATCCATGCGCGATCTCCTTTCTTTAACAGCTTAGGCAGGCGCAGCTCGTCATTTGTTGTTTGTAGTAGTTCTTTTTGGGGTTCTCTTGTTAGTTCTTGGTGTGTCACTGCTGTGTCATTCCCCCCGTGACGCTCTGGTGTCTGGGGCTGGGGTGTCGTGGGTGACATCCCCCCTGTGACAGCGGTGTCAGTGGCACCTAAACCTTTTACGACAGGAAGCGCTATGCAATATACATTCGCCGTTTGTCCCCCATCCCCACGATACTTTTTCTGAATGGTTATAAGTCCGGCTCGTTCAAATTCCTTCAGTTGACGCTGCACGGTTCTGGAGGAAATTCCGCAAAACTCGGCTAGAGTCCGCACTCTTGGCCAACACATTCCTTTTTCATCCGCATGTTTAGCTACCGCCATCATTACAAGCTTCGCGGTAGGGGAGCCGAACGTGTGTGTCCATACCCAGTCATAGGCTTTGTAGCTCATTGCAGTTTGTCCTGGGGACTTACCTCAGAGTCTAAGTTGAGCGCATCATTGATCTGCATTGTCCTGAAATATACACGGCGGCCGATTCGGATCATTGCTGGCTTGAGCTTGCGGGAAATGTCGGTGTCGGAATAGAGAGAGACTCTCACTCCGTCAGGAGAACGCCCTAGTAAATTGGCAATATCTAAAATGCTCATTAAGGGGCCAAAACGGTTAAGTAAATACTCTTCGGTCGTCATGTGTAAGCTCGCAGTGTTTGGTGAAGGTCTGCGAATTCTTGAGTGGGATTGCCGTATTGTCAAACTGGCTAGTGTGCTGAAATTACCAATATGTAGTATCTTGGTTCAAGGTTTTGTATGTCTTGGTAGCTTCGGATTAGCTATCTTGGTTTTAAAGTTGGGTGGTGAAACTCTGATAATGTCTATATGTATCTGATGGTTGTTGGTGTTTGGTTGTGCGACTATGAAAATAGTCGCATTTATATCAAGTTTTTTTGGGCGGATTAGTTATCTTGAGATCTTGTCCAGCTTTTCAACCAGATCTTCAGCCCGAAGGTGAGTATATCGCTTGAGCATTTGCATTGATTTATGACCACTGATGGCCGACACCTCTTGATCAGATAACCCACCTTCGACAAGTCGACTCACTGCCTCATGGCGCAGGTCGTGAAACCTGAAATCAGGCAGATCAAGCTTCTTCTTCAACTGCCCCCATATTTTCGTGAAGGTATACGGCCGACGCTTCCCGTCCTTCCCAGGCTCACCGAAAAACACCAGATTGCAGTCGATTGGTCGCACCGGGTTATCCATCGCAGCTTTGAATACCTCAGTCGCGCGCTTACTCAGTGGAACAGTTCGGGAGCTGTCGTTCTTTGTGTCTGAGAGACGTATAACGCGCTTTGCCAAATCAACCTGAGGTCGCCGTAGGGATGAGATCTCTGACGAGCGCATACCCGTTTCCAGAGCGATGCAAACAATCCAGCCCAGCATAGGGTTGCTGTGCCGATTCACGGCCGCGAGCAGATGGCGTTCTTCCTCCGGCGATAATCTTCGGTCACGACCATCCCCAGGGCTTGGCTTACGGATGTTCAGCACTGGGTTGAACGTCAGGCCTAAACCCCACTCCTGAATCGCTACCGTGTACAGGTGGCTCAATAGGGCCAGTTCGAGGCGCACGGTGTTGTTGCTGATGGTCCCGCCACGGCTCGGTTCGTTTAGGCGTTTGTCGCGATAGCCGGCGATGATTTCAGCGGAGAGGGCGGCCATGGAGTATTTGCCCAGGTGCTCGATGAGCTTCTTGGCTTTCGAGATTTCGCCGCGCTGAGTGGTGGGCTTCTTGGTGGGGGTAATGTCGCTCAAGTAGCGCTTGAGGGCTGTTTCCAGCGTCATGCGTTCGGAGCCGCTGCGCTGGATGTACACACCTCTGACCATTTCGTCTTCGGTACGTCGAGACCAGTCCTCCGCATCACGCTTGGTGCGGAAGGTTTTAGCCACAGTTGGCCAGCCAGTTTTGCGAATCAGAGCCTTCCAGGTGCCGGAAGGAGTTTTGACGAGAGTTGCCATGAGAGGGTGCTCCTAGGCGGCTGGCGAACCAGCACTGTACCTAAATTGTACCCTTGGACCATAGGACTGTATCTGTGGTGGACCAGCCAGAAACGCGAAAGCCGCGCAATGCGCGGCTTTGGAGTTGGTGGGCCCACACGGACTTGAACCGTGGACCAAAGGATTATGAGTCCTCTGCTCTGACCAACTGAGCTATAGGCCCTGTAACAGGTCGCGGATTATAGCGATGGTTTCTCCGCTGTGCTATCCGAAAAATCCTCAAGGTTCATACGAAGAAAGGTAGCGGCGAAAAGTTCGGGGGGCAGGGGCAGGCTGACGATGTAGCCTTGCATCTGTTCGCAGCCTTCGGCGGCCAGGAAGGCTTGTTGCGCGGGGTTCTCCACGCCTTCGGCGATGATGGTGAATTGCATGCTGTGACCCAGGGCGATGATGGCGCGCACGATGGCGGCGTCATGGGGGTCGTCGGGCAGGCCGCGCACGAAGGATTGGTCGATCTTCAGGAAGTCCAGCGGCAGGCGCTTGAGGTAGCTGAGGGATGAGTAGCCAGTGCCAAAATCATCGATTGCCAGCTGCACGCCCAGGCGCTTGAGCTGGTGCAGCACCTCCAGCGCCTCCTCGGCCTGGCTCATGATGAAGTTTTCGGTTATTTCCAGCTGCAGGTTGCCGGGGGCGAGGCGGTAGTCACGCAGTAATTGCTCGATGCGTGCCAGCAGGCCGGGGTGGCGCAGTTGTGCGCCAGCGAGGTTGACCGACAGCGGGCCGAAATCATCGAAGGCCTCTCTCCAGGCGGACATTTGGCGACAGGCTTGCTCCAGCACCCAGTCGCCAATCTGCAGGATCATGCCGTTCTCTTCGGCCAGGGCAATGAAATGTTCGGGTGGCACTTCGCCAAAGGTTGGGTGATGCCAGCGGATCAGGGCTTCGGCGCCGATCAATTCCTCGGTCAGCAGGCTCTGTTTGGGTTGGTAGTAGAGGCTCAGCTCCTCGCGCTCGATCGCACGGCGCAGTTCATGTTCCAGTGCGACGCGCTCATTGGCCTGGGCGGTGAGGTCGCGGGTGTAGCTTTCAACCCGGTTGCGGCCCTTGGCCTTGGAGCGGTACATCGCCGCGTCGGCGTTCTTGACCAGGGTGGCGACGTCGGTGCCGTCCTGGGGGTAAAGGCTGGTGCCGATACTGGCGCTGATAAAGAACTCGTGCTCGCCGGCCTGGAACGGTGGGGTGAAGCACGCCAGCAGTTTATTGGCCAGGTGTTCGGCGTCGCTGGCGTGTTGCAGGCCGGGCAGCAGGATGATGAATTCGTCGCCGCCCAGGCGGGCCACTGTGTCGATATCGCGCAGTTGGTCCTTGAGGCGCACGGCGATGTCCTTGAGCAGCAGGTCACCGATGGGGTGGCCGAGGCTGTCGTTGATGTGTTTGAAGCGGTCCAGGTCCAGGAACAGCACGGCGCCCTGTTTGCCGGTTTCCTGATGGCCATTGAGGGCGGCCTGCAACCGGCTTTCGAACAACGTGCGGTTGGGCAGGCCGGTCAGCGGGTCATGGTGGGCCTGATAGTCAAGGCGGGCCTGAGCCAGTTTGAGGCTGGAAATATCGGCGAATACCGCCACAAAGTGCGTGATCAACTGGTCACGGTTGCGCACGGCACTGATCGTCAGCCAGCTGGGGTACAGCTCGCCATTCTTGCGACGGTTGGAGATCTCGCCCTGCCAATGCCCCTGGGCCGTCAGCTGGTGCCACATCGCGGCGTAGAACGCACTGTCATGCAGGCCGGAAGCGAGCAGGCGTGGGGTGTGGCCGAGGGCCTCGGCTTCGCTGTAGCCGGTGATTTCGGTGAATGCGCGGTTCACGGCGCTGATGTTCTGGCGGGTGTCGGTGATCAACACGCCTTCGGCCGTGCTCTCGAACACGGTGGCGGCTTGCTGGAGTTTTTCCTGCATCAGCTGGCGGTCGGTGATGTCGCGGGCGATGGTGAGCATGCAATCTTCATCGCCAATGGGCAGCGGGCGACTGGACAGCTCGCACAGGCGAATCAGGCCGTCGGCGCGCCGGATATGGCAGATGAAGTCGCGCACGAAACCATCGCGTTGCATCAGCTCCAGCATGTGCTTGCGTTCGTTGAGGTCGACCCAGATGCCGAGGTCCAGCGTGGACTGGTCCAGGGATGTGGCGCTGGTGAACCCGGTCAGACGGCTGAAACCTTCGTTCACTTCAATCAGCAGCCCGTCGCGCTGACGGCTGAGCAGCAAGCCATCGGGTGAGGCATGGAACGCTTTGGCAAATTTCTCTTCGGAGGTTTGCAGTTGTTGCTGGGTTTCCTTGAGTTGGGTGATGTCGCGCACCACCACCACCAGGGCTTCGGTGGTGTCGAGTTGGAACGGTTCGGCCGAGATCAGCCCGATGAAGGCCTGGCCGTTGCTGCGTAAAAAGGGCATTTCCAGGTTGCGGATGCTGGTGGTCTGCACCCGTTGCAGCAGGTCGGGGCCGACACCCTGGATACCCCAGATATTCAGCTCGGTGGCAGTTTTGCCGACAACATCGGCGGCGCTCAGGCCGATCTGGTCTTCAAAGGCCTTGTTGACCTCCAGCAGGCAGCCATCCGACAGCCGTGCGATCACCAGGATGTCCGGGCATTGCTGGAACACCGACGCGAATTTCTGCTCGGACAGCTGCAGCGCTTCTTCGGTGCGCTTGGCTTCGCTGATGTCGATCATCAAGCCGCGCAGTACCGGCTCATGCCCGTGCTCGATCAGGCTGACAATGTCCCGCACCCACAGGCAGCGGCCGTCAGCGGTTATGACGCGATAATCCAGGCTGTGGTCGCGGTTGGCGCGGGTTTCGCGGTAGCAGTAGGCTTCGGCACGCGTCAGGTCGGCGGGGTGGATGATATTGCGCCAGAAGCCCGGGATCAGCCAGTGCGCCCGCGGGTAGCCCAGCAGTTCCTCGGCGTGGGGGGAAACGTAGCTGTAGGTGAAATCAGTGATGCTGGCTTCCCAGGCGATGGCGGACAGGCTCTCCACCAAGCCGCGATAGTGGTATTCGCTGCTGCGCAGTTCTTGCTCAAGGGCCACACGGCGGGAAATCTCCGAGCTGAGCCGACGATTGATCCGAATCACGATGGCCAACACGGTGCTCAGCAACAACACGGCTGGTAGGCCGTATGTCAGCAGGTCGGCCCAGAAGGTGCGGTGGTCCGTGAAACTGCCTACCCAGTGTTGCTGGATGGCATCGGTTTCATCCGAGCTGAGATCGGCGAGGACCTTGTCCAGAATACCCACCAGCATTTTTTCATCTCTTGGTACGCCCATCGCCAATTGATAGCGGTAGGGCGTCTCCCCGCTGACGTACAGGCCGTCGAGCTTCAGCTGGCGCAGGCTCCAGACGCTGGAAGCCAGGTCGCCCACCACCGCGTCCACTTCGTCCGTGGCCAGGGCTTGCAGGGTCGAGCTGACGTTGGGCATGGCCACCAGGTTGAGGTCGGGGTGGTGGGTGCGCAGCAATTCGTGGGGGGCATAATTCTCCACCACGGCGATCTTGAGCCCGTACAGGTCTTTGAGGCTGCGCGGTTTCGCGCCGCCTTCATGGGCGAGGATGACGATGGGGAAGTCCAGGTACGGGCGCGTAAAGGCCAGGTAGCTCTGGCGCTCCGGGGTAGACATAATGCCGGGCAGCAGGTCCAGCTGGTTGCTTTTGGCCTGCTCCAGCACGGCAGTCCAGTTTGCCGGTTCGATCAGCTTGATTCGTACGCCCAGGCGGTCCTGTATCAAGCGCACATAGTCAGCCGCCAGGCCCTGGTAGCGGCCATTTTCGTCCTTGTATTCGAACGGTGGCCAGGACGCGTCCACGCCCAGGCGCAGCTCCTGATGGTCCGCCAACCAGCCACGCTCATCATCAGTAAGAGTCAACGCGCCAGCCGTTGCGGTCCAGGTCAGCAGCGACAGCAGTAACACAGTCGGCAATCTGGGCATAACGGTCTCGTTATGGCACGGGGAATGTTTCGAGTGTAGACGGGCATTGCGGGGGAGGGGTGTTGCGCAAGGTTTTATCGATACAAAACAAAACCCCCGGCCTGGGCCGGGGGTTTTGGTATCACTCGTCGAGGAAGGAGCGCAGGTGCTCGCTTCGCGTCGGGTGGCGCAACTTGCGCAGCGCTTTGGCTTCGATCTGACGGATCCGCTCGCGGGTCACGTCAAACTGCTTACCGACTTCCTCAAGGGTGTGGTCGGTATTCATGTCGATGCCGAAACGCATGCGCAGTACCTTGGCTTCACGGGCAGTGAGGCCGGACAGTACGTCGCGGGTTGCTTCTTTCAAGCTCTCAACAGTAGCAACATCGATTGGCGACTGCATGGTCGAGTCTTCGATGAAGTCACCCAGATGGGAGTCTTCGTCATCACCGATCGGGGTTTCCATGGAGATCGGCTCTTTAGCGATCTTCAATACCTTGCGGATTTTATCCTCAGGCATTTCCATGCGTTCGCCCAGCTCTTCCGGGGTCGGTTCGCGACCCATTTCCTGCAACATCTGCCGGGAAATACGGTTGAGCTTGTTGATCGTCTCGATCATGTGCACCGGAATACGGATGGTGCGGGCCTGGTCGGCGATCGAGCGAGTGATCGCCTGACGGATCCACCAGGTGGCATAGGTCGAGAACTTGTAGCCACGACGGTATTCGAACTTGTCCACAGCCTTCATCAAGCCGATGTTGCCTTCCTGGATCAGGTCGAGGAATTGCAGGCCACGGTTGGTGTACTTCTTGGCGATGGAGATCACCAGACGCAAGTTCGCTTCAACCATCTCTTTCTTCGCGCGGCGGGCCTTGGCCTCACCGATCGACATGCGACGGTTGATGTCCTTGATCTCGGCGATCGTCAGACCGGTTTCGGTCTCAAGCGCGGTCAGCTTCTGCTGGCAACGGATGATGTCCGGTTGCAGGCGGCCGATGGCTTCAGCGTATTTCGCCTTGCCCTTGGCCAGCGCGTCGGACCAGCTTTCGTCAACTTCGTTGCCCGGGAACTGGCGCAGGAAGTCGGCACGCGGCATGCGCGCATCACGGACGCAGAGCTGCATGATCGCACGCTCTTGTGCACGCAGACGCTCAAGGGCGCTGCGAACGCGCTCAACCAGGCCTTCGAATTGCTTCGGTACCAGCTTGATCGGCATGAACAGCTCAGCCAGCGCCAACAGCTCGGCGATTGCCTGCTTGTTGGTGCGACCGTGCTTCTTCAACGCCTTGCGGGTGATTTCCATCTGATCGGAAACCGCACCAAAACGCTGGGCCGCGATGATCGGGTCCGGACCGCTTTCAACTTCTTCTTCATCGTCGCTGCTGGCTTCAGCATCGTCGTCATCGGAATCGTCGTCAGCTTTCGCGGCTTTCGCATCGACAGGCGGCGGTACTTCGGCGGCAGGCGGGGCAATGCCGTCGTCCGGGTCGATGTAACCGCTCAGGACGTCGGACAGGCGGCCACCTTCGGTGGTCACGCGGTTGTACTCGGAGAGAATGTGGTCAACCGTGCCAGGGAAGTGCGCGATTGCGCCCATCACTTCACGGATGCCCTCTTCGATACGCTTGGCGATTTCGATTTCGCCTTCGCGAGTCAGCAGCTCGACCGTACCCATTTCACGCATGTACATGCGCACAGGGTCAGTCGTACGGCCGATATCGGTCTCCACCGCAGCCAACGCGGCGGCAGCTTCTTCAGCGGCGGCTTCGTCGGTATCGGCGTCAGCCAGCATAAGGGAATCCTTATCTGGCGCAGCTTCGAATACGTTGATCCCCATGTCGTTAATCATGCGGATGATGTCTTCCACCTGCTCTGGATCTGAAATATCCTCAGGCAGGTGGTCGTTGACCTCCGCGTAAGTCAGGTAACCCTGCTCACGACCGAGAACGATCAACTCTTTGATACGAGACTGCTGTTGCGCTTTTCCGGACATAACACCCTATCCACTGAAGGTCTTGGCGGGCAAAAAACAAGCCGAGGATTATACCCGAGCTATGACCTCACACGCCAGCTGAGGTCGGGTTTGATGCGGAAACATTCTGTTTTAAGAGGTCGCGCATCTGTTTTGCTATCTGAATTTGCTCTTCAGCCGATAATCCCGGCTGCCTTGCTCTCTTGATGAGTTCATCGAGGGTCTGCGTGTGCTGACCCGCGGATAACCTAGTAATGGTGTCTAAAAACTGTTGTTCAAGGTTTTCGCCGTCAATTAGCCATTCCTTTTCCGCGAGTGCTTTCAACAGCCGGCCTTGTTCGGTGCCGTGCCAGCGCGCCATCAACTGGATTGAGTTTAGCTTAGGATTTTTCTGTACCGCCTCGATCAAGGCGATCAGTACCTGGGCGTAAGTGTTGCTCGCGTTGGCGAAATGGTCGGCGCTCTCAACCTTGCCCGCCAGTTGCGGGTGATGGATGAGCGTGCGCAGCGCGATCAGTGTAGGCGCTTCTACGGCAACGGGCGTACGCGGTGCGTAAGCCTCATCGCGGTCGCCACGCTTGCCGTTCTTGCTCCAGGGTTTCTTGTCCCATTTCTTGCCGCCGGCGCCGGGCTTCTTCGGTGTCCACTCCTGCTGTGGCGCGTAGGCCTCCTGCGGTTGGTGGAAGTCCGAATAGTCCGGCATGGCATCGTAATCCATGCCGGGGTCGTAGGCCGGTGGCGGTGCGTCGTGTGGTGCGCTGTGCACCAGCTGGCTGACCGCTTCGCCGCTCAACCCGGTGATTTCCTGCAGGCGCATGCGCATCAGCGATTTCAGGTTGGCGCCGGGGACTTTGTCGATCAGCGGTGCCGCGAGGGTGGCCATGTGGGCCTTGCCTTCGAGGGAGCGCGGGTCGGCTTCTTCGGTCAGTTGCTGGAAGAAATAGTCCGCAAGCGGTTGTGCATGCTGATTGATACGAGCACGGAACGCGTCGGTGCCTTCAGAGCGCACCAGGGTATCCGGGTCTTCGCCTTCGGGCAGGAACAGGAAGCGCGCGCGGCGCCCGTCCTGCAGGCTCGACAGTGTTGCCTCAAGGGCGCGCCAGGCAGCGTTGCGGCCGGCCTGGTCGCCGTCGAAGCAGAACAGCACGCTGGGCACCACGCGAAACAGGCGTTTCATGTGTTCTTCGCTGGTCGCGGTACCCAGCGTGGCGACGGCATTGCGCAGGCCCTGTTGGGCGAGCGCGATCACGTCCATATAGCCTTCAACCACGATGATCTCGTCGAGGTTGCGATTGTTCTTGCGCGCTTCGAACAGGCCGTAGAGTTCCTGGCCTTTGTGGAACACCGGCGTTTCCGGGGAGTTCAGGTACTTGGGTTTGTCGTCCCCCAGTACTCGGCCACCAAAGGCGATGATGCGGCCCCGGCTGTCGCGGATCGGGAACATCACGCGGTCGCGGAAGCGGTCATAGCGTTTGCCGGTCTCGGCGTTCTCCACCAGCAAGCCGGCGTCGATCATGGCTTTTTGCTGGAGGGTGTCGCTGCTCAAGTGCTTGTACAGGTTGTCCCAGCCGGGCGGGGCGAACCCCAGGCCAAAGTCGCGGGCGATTTCACCGGTAAGGCCGCGCCCCTTGAGGTAGTCGACGGCGGCCTTGCGCTGCGGATGGCTTTTAAGCGCCTGACGGTAGAAGTCGGCAGCGGCGGTCAGCAGCGGGTACAGCGGCGAATCGGTGGGCTGGCGCGGTTTGTGCGCGCGCCCGCTTTCTTCGCGAGGGACTTCCATGCCGGCGGCTTTTGCCAGGTCCTCGATCGCCTGGGGGAAGTCCAGGTTGTCGTGGTCCATGAGAAAGCCCAAGGCGTTGCCGCCTGCGCCGCAGCCGAAGCAGTAATAGAACTGCTTGTCGGGGCTGACGCTGAACGATGGGGTCTTTTCTTTATGGAACGGGCAGCAGGCGGTGTAGTTCTTGCCGGCTTTTTTCAGTTGCACGCGCGAGCTGACAACATCGACGATGTCGGTGCGGTTCAGAAGGTCGTCAATAAAGCTCTGGGGAATCAGCCCGGCCATGGCGTTCTCGTCATCACTGCGTGTCAATGAGGGCCCATCAAATGCTCAAGCGCGCGTATTGCGTGGCTCGATCATCAGTTGTCTGCTTGGGCATTCAGGAAGTGTATCTGCCGTTCATTTACTGACGTTAGTTTCAATCAGGTTTTTGGCATGGAAATGTTGCCCCGGCGTCCGGTCTTGGCCAATGTGGCCTCGGAAGCTCATCGTCGGGCACAGTCGATACAGTTGATCGTCTGTTTGAAGAATAAGTGTGCTCGTCAGTAGCCTTGATAGGCTCGTCAGAAGAGACGTGCACCGCTGGCAAAAGAGCCAGTCCTGACGTGTGAAGCAGTTGTCTCGGTCGCATGTGCGGCGTCAACAGTGAAGCATCAAGCGATATCCGCAAATGCCATTAGCCCGGCTGAGGGCCGGGCTTGGCAGAAGCTTGCTACGAACGTCTGTGTATTAGTACAGACGAACGGCGCGGCGCTGTTCGCGCTGAACTTTCTTGGCGTGACGCTTAACAGCGGCTGCTGCTTTACGCTTACGCTCAGAAGTTGGCTTCTCGTAAAATTCGCGGCTACGAACTTCAGCCAGTACACCGGCTTTTTCGCAGGAGCGCTTGAAACGACGCAGAGCTACGTCGAAGGGTTCGTTCTCTTTAACTTTGACGGCTGGCATCCAGAGCTACCTTCTTTCATTACCGGGATCAACGTTCTCGTCGCAAAAAATTCGCGGCTGAGGTCGTCGGTTTTTAAGGGTTGCGGATGTTAACCCCTCATTGCCCGGAATGCAAAGCCTCTGATCGAAAACCGCTAGTCGGGAGGGGGAGTGGCGACTATTATGCGCGCCTTCGAATTCAGCCTCTACAAGGCGCAAACCCATGCTAGTACTGGGACTTGAAACCTCCTGCGACGAAACCGGTGTCGCACTTTACGACAGTGAACGCGGGCTCTTGGCCGACGCACTGTTCAGTCAGATCGACCTCCACCGCGCTTACGGCGGTGTGGTGCCGGAGCTGGCCAGCCGTGATCACGTCAAGCGCATGCTGCCGTTGATTCGCCAGGTGCTGGATGAAGCCGGCTGCGTGCCGACCGAGATCGACGCGATTGCCTACACCGCAGGCCCCGGATTGGTCGGAGCCCTGCTGGTTGGGGCCTCTTGCGCCCAGGCCCTGGCGTTTGCCTGGGGTATTCCGGCCCTCGGCGTGCACCACATGGAAGGCCATTTACTGGCGCCCATGCTGGAAAAAACACCGCCTGAGTTCCCGTTCGTCGCTTTGTTGGTTTCCGGCGGCCATACGCAGCTCGTTCAGGTGGATGGCATCGGCCAATACACCCTCTTGGGTGAATCCCTGGATGACGCAGCCGGCGAAGCCTTCGACAAAACCGCGAAGATGATGGGCCTCAATTATCCCGGTGGCCCGGAAATCGCCCGACTCGCCGAAAAAGGCGTTGCCGGCCGCTATACCTTCCCGCGTCCGATGTGCGATCGCCCGGGCCTGATGTTCAGCTTCAGCGGTTTGAAAACCTCTGCGTTGAACACCTGGCAGCAGAGCGTCAGCGCCGGGGACGACAGCGAGCAAGCCCGTTGCGACATCGCGCTGGCGTTCCAGCAGGCCGTGGTGGAGACTTTGACCATCAAGTGCAAGCGCGCCCTGAAACAGGCGGGCATGAAGCGCCTGGTGATCGCGGGCGGCGTGAGTGCCAACAAGGCCCTGCGTGCTTCGTTGGAAAAAATGCTCGGCGACATGAAAGGCGATGTGTTCTACGCGCGTCCCGAGTTCTGCACCGATAACGGCGCGATGATCGCCTACGCCGGTTGCCAGCGCCTGCAGGCCGGGCAGCATGAAAGCCTGGCGATCAGCGTGCAGGCACGTTGGCCAATGGAGCAGCTTTCACCGTTGTAAGGGGGCAGCCTGAGCCGGGTTCATCGACGGTATTTAAAAATGCCGTTCGCGCCCGGCAAACAGGTCGCGTAAATTGCCCCGGTGGCGCCAGACGATCAGCAGTGTCAGCACGCTCATCGGCAGCAGCGCCGCAGGTTCCTGCCAGGCCAGTAGCGGCAGGGTCAGGGGCGTTGCGATCAACGCGGCAAGTGAGCTGGTGCGGGTCAGGTAGAACGTCAGCAGCCAGGCGAGCACGGCCAGCAACGCGGCAGGTGGGTAGATCCCCAGCAACATGCCGGCCGCCGTCGCAACACCTTTGCCGCCGCGAAAGCGGAAGTACAGCGGAAACAGATGGCCCAGGACGGCGCACACGCCAATCCAGGCTTGCTGTTGCAGGGTAAGGCCGGCGAGGTGGGCGATCAGCACGGGCAACAAGCCCTTGCACAGGTCGCCGAGCAGGGTCAGCACCGCGAGCTTCTTGCCGGCCAGGCGCAACATATTGGTGGCGCCGGCATTGCCTGAGCCACTCATTCGCGGGTCGGGGTTTCCCGTCAGGCGGCTGAGCAAAATGGCGAAGGACAGCGAGCCGAGCAGGTAGGCGAGAATCGCCAGTGACCAAAACATGCTAACTATTCCGGGCGAGGACGCCCTGATTCTAACGGGGCATCGCGCCCTTGTCGTGCTGCGGAGAAGAGTGCTTGGACAGAGTGTTTATCGAAGGCCTGGAAGTCGACACCGTGATCGGGGCCTACGACTGGGAGCGCGGCATCAAGCAATGCCTGCGCCTGGACCTGAGTTTCGCCTGGGACAACCGCCCGGCCGCTGCCGGTGACGACCTGACCCTGGCCCTGGATTACGCCAGCGTGTCCGCGCGTATCCAGGCCTTTGCCGAGCAATCCCAGTTCCAATTGGTAGAAACCTTCGCCGAACGCCTGGCCGAAGTGCTGATGAGTGAATTCCAGATTCCCTGGCTGCACCTCAAGTTGACCAAGCCGGGGGCCGTTCCGGCTGCCAGAGGCGTGGGCGTGGAGATCGAGCGCGGATGTCGCTAACTCAGGTTTACCTTGGCCTTGGCAGCAACATCGAGCGTGAGTCTCACCTTTGCGCCGGCCTTGATGCGTTGGCGAGCTTCTTGACGGATGTACGCTGTTCGGCGGTGTTTGAAAGCCAGCCGGTGGGCATCAAGAGCGGGCCGTTCTTCAATCTGGTGGTGTCGGCCTATACCGACCTGCCGTTGATGGAGCTGGATCGCCGGTTGAAATTCATCGAGGCCGACAACGGCCGCTATGCGCCGGACCGCAAGGGCTTGCCGTTGGATATCGACGTGCTGTTGTACGGCGAACTGGTGGGCAATTTCGATGGCCTGATTTTGCCCCGCGCCGAGATATTGAAAAACGCCTTCGTGCTGTGGCCGTTGTCGTTGATGGCGCCGGAACGCGTCCACCCGGAAGCGGGCAAAACCCTGGCGGAACTGTGGCGCGATGCGCAAATCGACCAGGTGCTGGCGCCTGTCGCGTTCGAATGGCAGGGCCAGCAACTGACCCCGCCCCCTTGATCTCTGCGCCAAACGCACCCTTGTAGGTGCCGGCTTGCCGGCGATGGCAATCCTGCGGACGCTATCGCCGGCAAGCCGGACTCCTACAGGGCGTGGTGTTCCTTGTAGATTTTTAGTGCCTTGAGCCTTTCGCGCTTCAGCGCCTCGCCCAATTCCGGGCCTTTGAAACCTTTCTCCAGCAGTGGCGCAACGGCGACTTCGCGGGCAGCCTGCGCCGCCCCACGCAAATAATCCGCTTGTGGGTAACTGCGTTGCTCAAGCCCCTTGCGGCCCCGCGCATCCATCTCGCACGCCACCACAAACTCCTCAAAGCGCTGCGGCCGACGGTATACGTCAAAACTCTGCAGCAACTCCAGCAACGTCGAGGCCCTCAGCTCCAAGGCTCTATGGCCATGGGTGTGATATTGGCCCACCAGCAGCGCCAGTTCCTGGCAATCCCTTGGTGCTTTGAAGCGTTCGTTGACCGCCTTGATCAGCTTCAACCCCGTGTGTTCATGGGCGATATGCTGCGGCAACTTATCCACAGGTGTCAGGCCTTTGCCCACGTCATGCAGCAGGCAGGCCCAGCATACGGTCAGTGGTTGTTTATGCAGAGCCGCTTGCTCCAGCACGCTCAGCGTATGCACGCCGGTGTCTATTTCCGGATGATGGGCTTCGGGCTGTGGCACGCCAAACAGCGCATCCACTTCTGGCATCAGGATTTTTAGCGCGCCGCAGTCACGCAGTACCTGGATAAACACTTGTGGCTGATCTTCCATCAGCGCGCGGGAGATTTCCTTCCAGCTGCGCTCGGGTGTCAGCGCCTCAAGTTCGCCGGACTCGCTTAGTTGACGCATCAACGCCAGGGTATCCGGCGCGACGGTAAAACCAAGGTGGGCGTAGCGCGCGGCAAAACGGGCCACGCGCAACACTCGTAGCGGATCTTCGGCGAACGCGGGGGAAACGTGACGCAAGATGCCTGCTTTAAGATCGCTCTGGCCGTGATACGGATCGGTCAGGTTGCCTTCATCATCTTCCGCCATTGCGTTGATGGTCAGGTCGCGGCGAATCAAGTCTTCTTCCAGCGTCACTTCCGGGCTGGCGTGGAATATGAAGCCGCCGTAACCCCGGCCGCTCTTGCGTTCGGTACGGGCGAGGGCGTATTCCTCGCCGTTCTTCGGGTCCAGGAACACCGGGAAGTCAGCGCCGACCGGCTTGTAGCCCTTGGCGAGCATCTCTTCGGCCGTCGCGCCCACAACAACGCGGTCAATATCGGTGACCTTGATGCCCAGCAGGCGGTCACGTACGGCGCCACCGACTTTGTAGATTTTCATGAAAAAGCCTCCATTAGCGGCACAGGATACCGCCTGTGCCTGGCCAATGGAGGCTTTGCTGTTTCAGAGGTGAACGACGGCCAGGTCCAGGCGGCCGTAGTCGTTGTCGTTGTGATCGGTGCGGGGTGGCACGTGATGGGTCTTCATCACTTGATCGCCCTGCAGGGTTTCCAGGTGGATATCAAAGCCCCATAGCCGATGCAGGTGCTTGAGTACCTCCTCGGTGGATTCGCCCAAGGGTTTGCGGTCGTGCTGCTGGTGACGCAGGGTCAGCGAGCGGTCGCCGCGCACGTCAATGCTGTAGATCTGCACGTTGGGCTCGCGGTTACCCAGGTTGTATTGCGCCGCCAGGGTTTCACGGATGGTGCGGTAGCCGGGTTCGTCGTGGATCGCGGGCACCACCAAGTCATCCTTGAGGTCGTCATCAAGAATGCTGAACAGCTTGAGGTCGCGAATCACCTGGGGTGACAGGTACTGCAGGATAAAGCTCTCGTCCTTGAAGCTGCTCATGGCGAACTTGATGGTCGACAACCAGTCGCTGCCGGCGATTTCCGGGAACCAGCGGCGGTCTTCCTCGGTGGGGTGTTCACACATGCGCCGGATATCCCGGTACATGGCAAAGCCCAGTGCGTACGGGTTGATGCCGCTGTAGTAAGGGCTGTCGAAGCCCGGCTGGAATACCACGCTGGTGTGGGACGTCAGGAACTCCATCATGAAACCGTCGGTCACCAGGCCTTCGTCGTACAGGTCGTTCATCAGGGTGTAGTGCCAGAACGTCGCCCAGCCTTCGTTCATCACCTGGGTCTGGCGCTGTGGATAAAAATACTGGGCGATCTTGCGCACGATGCGCACGATTTCCCGTTGCCAAGGCTCCAGCAGTGGCGCGTGTTTTTCCAGGAAGTACAGTATGTTTTCCTGAGGTTCGGCGGGGAAGCGTGCATTGTCCTTGTCGCTGTTCTTCCCGGTCTTTTTAGGAATGGTGCGCCACAGGTCGTTGATCTGTTTCTGCAGGTGTTCCTCGCGCTCCTTCTGGCGCAGGCGTTCTTCCTCGGCGGAGATCGGGTACGGGCGTTTGTAACGGTCTACGCCGTAGTTCATCAGGGCATGGCAGGAGTCGAGCAGGTCTTCCACCGCATCAATGCCGTGGCGTTCCTCGCATTGCATGATGTACTGCTTGGCGAACACGAGGTAGTCGATGATCGAGCTGGCATCGGTCCAGGTGCGGAACAGGTAGTTGCCCTTGAAGAAGCTGTTATGCCCGTAGCAGGCATGGGCCACCACCAGCGCCTGCATGCAGATGGTGTTTTCTTCCATCAGGTAGGCGATGCACGGGTCGGAATTGATCACGATCTCGTAGGCCAGGCCCATTTGGCCGCGGCTGTAGGACTTCTCTGTGCTGAGGAAGTGTTTACCGTAGGACCAGTGGTGATAGCCCAAGGGCATGCCGACGGAAGCGTAGGCATCCATCATCTGTTCGGCGGTGATCACTTCGATCTGGTTGGGGTAGGTGTCCAGGGCATAACCCGCCGCGATGCGGCTGATTTCCCGGTCGTAGGCCTGGATCAACTCGAAGGTCCACTCGGACCCGGTCGAGATCGGTTGGCGCTTTTGCTCTTTTTTGGCGGTCATGTCACTAACCTGCGCTGGAAGAGTTCACGGAAGACCGGGTAGATATCGCCGGCCGAGACCAGTTGCTGCTGGGCGAACGTGTCGGCAAAGGCTTCGCCGATGCGCTCATATTCGAACCACAGGGCCTGGTGCTCACGAGGGGTGATTTCGACGTAGGTGTAGTACTGCACAAACGGCATGATCTGGTTGATCAGGATGTCACGGCAGATCGGCGAGTCATCGTTCCAATTGTCGCCATCGGAGGCTTGGGCGGCGTAGATGTTCCAATCGTTGGCGGGATAGCGCTCGGCCATGATCTCCTGCATCAGCTTCAGTGCGCTGGACACGATGGTGCCACCGGTTTCCCGCGAGTAGAAAAACTCCTCTTCGTCCACTTCCCGGGCGCTGGTGTGATGGCGGATGAACACCACGTCGATCTTGTCGTAGTTCCGCTTGAGGAACAGGTACAGCAGGATAAAGAAGCGCTTGGCAATGTCCTTGGTAGCCTGGGTCATGGAGCCGGACACGTCCATCAGGCAGAACATCACCGCCTTGGAACTGGGGTTGGGTTGCTTGACCAGCAGGTTGTACTTCAGGTCGAAGGTGTCGAGGAACGGCACGCGATGAATGCGTGCGCTGAGTTTCTCGATTTCAGCCTCGATTTCCTGGATATCGCCGAAGTTGTCCGGCTCATCGCGCTTCAATCGCGCCAGTTCTTCCTTGGCCTCCTTCAGCTTTGCACGGCTGCTGCCGGACAGGGCGATGCGCCGGGCATGGGCCGAGCGCAGGGTGCGGATGATATTGATGCGGGACGGGTTGCCTTCGTTGCTGATCCCGGCGCGCACGGTCTTGAAGGTGTCGGTGCCGGTCAGGTTGCGTTTGACCAGGTTGGGCAGTTCCAGGTCTTCGAACATGAATTCGAGGAATTCTTCCTGGGTGATCTGGAACACGAACTCATCCATGCCCTCGCCGGAGTTACCGGCCTTGCCCGGGCCTTTGCCGCCGCCTCCGCCCTGGGGCCGCTGGATATGTTCGCCGGTGGTGAATTCCTTGTTGCCTGGGTGCACGACGGTCTGTTTGCCGCCCCGACCGTGGTGCAGCACCGGTTCGTCGATGTCCCGGCCAGGAATGCTGATCTGTTCGCCATGTTCCATGTCGGTGATGGAACGGCGGCTCACCGCCTCTTCCACGGCCTTTTTGATGTGGTCACGGTAACGCCGCAGGAAACGCTGGCGGTTTACCGTGCTCTTGTTCTTGCCATTGAGGCGTCGGTCGATCACATAGCTCATGGGGAGCCCTCCGGGCAGCTTCACGTTACAAGCTTCACGCTACGCGCTGGAAGCTTCGAGACAAGCGGTCACATGCCGGGCCTGTGGCCCGGCAGTGCACGCCTAGGGCTGCCTTATTGCGATTTGCGCACCCGCAGGTACCACTCGGAGAGCAGTCGTACTTGTTTGTCGGTGTAGCCGCGCTCGACCATTCGTGTGACGAAGTCGTTGTGTTTTTGCTGATCCTCCTTGCTGGCCTTGGCGTTGAAGCTGATGACCGGCAGCAGATCCTCGGTGTTGGAGAACATTTTCTTCTCGATGACCACCCGCAGCTTCTCGTAGCTGAGCCAGGTGGGGTTCTTGCCGTTGTTGTTGGCCCGGGCGCGCAGCACGAAGTTGACGATTTCGTTGCGGAAATCCTTCGGATTGCTGATGCCGGCCGGTTTCTCGATTTTCTCCAGTTCCTCGTTGAGGGCCACGCGATTGAGGATTTCGCCGGTTTCCGGGTCGCGGTATTCCTGGTCCTGGATCCAGAAGTCGGCGTACAGCACGTAGCGATCGAAGATGTTCTGGCCGTACTCGCTGTAGGACTCGAGGTACGCCGTCTGGATTTCCTTGCCGATGAACTCGATGTAGCGCGGTGCCAGGTATTCCTTGAGGAAGCGCAGGTAGCGTTCGCGGGTTTCAGCCTGGAATTGCTCCTGTTCGATCTGCTGTTCTAGCACGTAGAGCAGATGCACCGGGTTGGCGGCAATCTCGTGCGGGTCGAAGTTGAAGACCTTGGACAGGATCTTGAACGCAAAACGCGTCGACAGGCCGTTCATCCCCTCATCCACACCCGCACTGTCGCGGTATTCCTGGATCGACTTGGCCTTGGGGTCGGTGTCCTTGAGGTTTTCGCCGTCGTACACGCGCATCTTCGAGTAGATGTTCGAGTTCTCCGGCTCCTTGAGGCGCGACAGCACGGTGAACTGGGCCAGCATCTTGAGGGTGTCGGGCGCGCAATGAGCCTTGGCCAGGGAGCTGTTGAACAGCAGCTTGTCGTAGATCTTGATTTCATCGCTGACCCGCAGGCAGTACGGCACCTTGACGATGTAGATCCGGTCGATGAAGGCTTCGTTGTTCTTGTTGTTGCGGAAGGTGTGCCATTCCGACTCGTTGGAGTGGGCCAGCAGGATCCCGGTGAACGGAATCGCGCCCAGGCCTTCGGTACTGTTGTAGTTGCCTTCCTGGGTGGCGGTGAGCAGTGGGTGCAGCACCTTGATCGGTGCCTTGAACATCTCCACGAACTCCATCAGGCCCTGGTTGGCCCGGCACAGTGCGCCTGAGTAGCTGTAGGCGTCGGCGTCGTTCTGTGGGAATTCCTCGAGTTTGCGGATATCGACCTTGCCCACCAGTGCCGAGATGTCCTGGTTGTTCTCGTCGCCCGGTTCGGTCTTGGCCACACCGATCTGGTTGAGGATCGACGGGTAGAGCTTGACCACGCGGAATTGGCTGATATCGCCGCCGAACTCGGCCAGGCGCTTGGTGGCCCAGGGCGACATGATGGTGTTGAGGTAGCGACGCGGGATGCCGAAATCTTCTTCGAGGATCGCGCCATCTTCCGTGGCGTTGAACAACCCCAAAGGCGATTCGAAAACCGGAGAACCCTTGATGGCGTAGAAGGGCACTTTCTCGATCAGTTGTTTGAGTTTTTCGGCCAGGGACGACTTGCCGCCGCCGACGGGGCCGAGCAGATAGAGGATCTGTTTCTTCTCTTCCAGGCCTTGGGCAGCATGGCGGAAGTAGGAGACGATCTGGTCGATGCATTCTTCCATGCCGTGGAAGTCTTCAAAGGCCGGGTAGCGCCGGATCACCTTGTTGGAGAATATTCGCGACAGGCGCGAATTGTTCGAGGTGTCTACCAGCTCCGGCTCGCCAATCGCCAACAGCAGGCGCTCGGCGGCAGACGCGTAGGTGCTGCGGTCCTTTTTGCACAGGTCGAGATACTCTTGAAGCGTGAGTTCTTCCTGTTGTGTGGACTCAAAGCGGTTTTGGAAGTGGCTAAAGATACTCATGACGTCGTCACCTCGCTCGATACGTGGAGCCGACGCCGGATCAATCAGTCGATGCTGGCAGCCATTGACGATCGCCAATGGCTGTTTTCCCCCCAGAACACCCTGAAACGCTACCGATGACCCGCACGCCGGTGTACCGGCTCTCCCCTGATTCGGATGGCCTGCGCTTAAGGATAGTTCGGAATCAGGGAGGTCAAGGCGCGATGCGTAATTAGTTTGGCTGCGCCGTTCGTCAGAAACGTCGCGAGGCCAAGCGTCACGCGGGGTAGCGGGGTGTGAAAAAAATTATTGCGAATCGCCGGAGGCAATTTCCGCAGGATACGTCGTACGCCACAGCTCAAAGCCGCCGTCCAGGCTGTAGACGTCGGAGAAACCCTGGCTGATCAGATAAGCCGCTGCGCTCTGGCTGGAATTGCCGTGATAGCAGGCCACGATCACTGGTGCGTCGAGGTCGGCGGCACGGATGAAATCGGCAATGTTGTGGTTGTCCAGATGCTGCGCGCCACGGATATGGGCGGCGGCATAAGTCGGTTGGTCGCGGATGTCGACCACCACAGCGCCTTTTTCACGCAGGGCCAGGGCTTGTTCGGGGGGGATACGTTTGAATTCGCTCACGGGGGCTCCTAGGGCTTGGCGGCCGGCAGGGTAACGGAAAGGGGAGATTCGCACTGGCAGCTCAGGCGCTCGCCGGTGTCGATGTTCATCAGGGTCATGGCGCCGCCCCACACGCAACCGGTGTCGAGGGCAAATACGCCGGGCTCTTCGCACTGGCCTTCCAGGGCCGCCCAGTGACCGAAAATGATCTTGGTGTCGCGGGTCTTGCGCTCTTTATGAGCGAACCATGGCTTGTAACCTGGCAGCGCCGTGTCGGCGCCTTCCTTGCTCTTGAGGTCCAGCTTGCCTTCGGCGGTGCAGAAGCGCATGCGTGTGAAGTAGTTGGTGATGACGCGCAGGCGGGTTACGCCACTCAGGTCATTGTCCCACTTCACTGGCTCGTTGCCGTACATGCCGTCGAGGTAAGCTGCGTAGAGGTTGTCATCGGCCAGGGCACATTCGACTTCAGCCGCGCACTTGAGCGCCTTTTTCAGCGTCCACTGCGGCGGGATGCCGGCATGGACCAGCGCCGTGTTACGGGCCTCGTCGTAATGCATGAGCTTTTGTCGACGAACCCAGTCGAGCAACTCGGCGCGGTCTGGCGCTTCGAGGATTTCCCGCAGGGTATCGCCCTTTTTCAGACGCTCGATGTTCTTGGCCGCTGCCAGCAAGTGCAAGTCGTGGTTGCCTAGCACGCACACCAAGGCGTCGCGCAGGCTATAGAGGTAGCGCAGGGTTTCCAGGGATTGCGGGCCGCGGTTGACCAGGTCGCCGACCAGCCACAGGCGGTCCTTGGCCGGGTCGAAAGCCACCCGCTCCAACAGGCACTTGAGCGGTTCCAGGCAGCCTTGCAGGTCGCCGACCGCGTACGTCGCCATCAGTGCAGAGCTCCGGGTACGGCGAGGCGGAAGGGCGCAATGACAGCATCGAACAGCTGGCCGTCGGTGGCCTTCATCTGATACGAGCCTTGCATGGTGCCGACCTTGGAGGTCATGACCGTGCCGCTGCTGTAGGTATGGCTGGCGCCGATGTCGATCAAGGGTTGCTGGCCGACCACGCCGGCACCGCGCACTTCCTCGACCTGGCCATCACCGTCGGTGATGACCCAGTGACGAGACAGCAGCTTGGCAGGCACCAGGCCGTTGTTCTTCACCGTGATGGTGTAGGCAAAGGCAAAGCGGTTCTGGTCAGGTTGCGATTGGTCCGCCAGGAAGCGGGTGACGACGCTGACGTCGATCTGGTAGCGAGGATCGGACATGCAAGAGGCCTTAAAAGCAAAAGCGGAGGACAGCAGATGCGGGTCAGTCTAGGCCATCAGCCGGGCACTAGGCCAGACATGTGGGAGCTGGCTTGCCTGCGATTGCATCAACGCGCGCTGACGGATGCTCCGCGGCGCATGCATCGCCGGCAAGCCGGCTCCTACACGGTTATTCGGCGACTGGGGCGGGTTGGATCGCCAACTGGTCAGCCAGGCGCACGAAGGCGGCGAGGTCCAGTTGCTCCGGGCGCAGGCTGCCGTCTACACCGGCGGCTTCAATTTCAGCGTTGCTCAGCAGGGCCTTGAGCGTGTTGCGCAAGGTCTTGCGGCGTTGGTTGAAGGCTTCGCGCACCACTCGCTCCAGCAGGCGATGGTCCTTGGCCGGGTGCGGCAGTACGGCGTGAGGCACCAGGCGCACGATGGCCGAGTCGACCTTCGGCGGCGGGTTGAACGCGCCCGGCCCGACGTTGAACAGGTGCTCTACACGGCAGTGGTACTGAACCATGATCGACAGGCGACCCCAGTCACCGCCGCCAGGGCCTGCCGCCAAACGCTCGACCACTTCCTTTTGCAGCATGAAGTGCATGTCGCGGATGATCCCGGCGTTGTTCAGCAGGTGGAAAATCAACGGCGTGGAGATGTTGTACGGCAGGTTGCCCACCACCCGCAGGCTGTTTGGCGCCGCGTTGAGGGTGTTGAAGTCGAACTTCAGCGCATCGCCCTGGTGCAGGTTGAAGTTGGGTTTGCCGGCGAACTGCTGGTTGAGGATCGGGATCAGGTCCTTGTCCAACTCAACCACGTCCAGCTGACCACCGCTGGCCAGCAGGCCTTGAGTCAGTGCGCCCTGGCCCGGGCCGATTTCCAGCAAGCGGTCATCGGGCTTGGCATGGATGGAGCGCAGGATGCGGTCGATTACGCCCGCATCGTGCAGGAAGTTTTGCCCGAAGCGCTTGCGCGCCCGGTGTTGGTAATGCTCAGTCATATACGGGTCTCGGCCATCTGATAGGCGGTTTCCAGGGCCACGTGCAGGCTGCCGGTATCGATCTTGCCGCTGCCCGCCAGGTCCAGGGCAGTGCCATGGTCGACGGAGGTACGGATGATCGGCAGGCCCAGTGTCACGTTGACTGCGGCGCCGAAGCCTTTGTACTTCAGCACGGGCAGCCCCTGGTCATGGTACATCGCCAGCACTGCGTCGCAGTGCTCCAGATATTTGGGGGTAAACAGAGTGTCCGCAGGCAGTGGGCCACGCAGGTCCATGCCTTCTTGGCGCAGGCGCTCTAATGTGGGTTCGATGATGTCGATTTCTTCATGGCCCAGGTGGCCGCCTTCGCCGGCGTGGGGGTTGAGCCCGCAGACCAGGATGCGAGGCTGGGCGATGCCGAATTTCTGTTGCAGGTCGGCGTGCAGGATGCGCGTAACGCGCTCCACGCGCTCGGCGGTGATCGCATCGGCGATATCCCGCAGCGGTAGGTGGGTGGTCACCAGGGCGACGCGCAGCCCCCGAGTGGCCAGCATCATCACCACTTGTTCGGTGTGGGTCAGCTCGGCGAGGAATTCGGTATGCCCGGAGAACGCGATGCCGGATTCATTGATCACGCCCTTGTGCACAGGGGCGGTGATCATGCCGGCAAAGGTGCCGTCGATGCAGCCCTGGCCTGCGCGGGTCAGGGTTTCCAAAACGAAGGCCGCGTTGGCCTTGTCCAGCTGCCCGGCGACGACCTTGGCCTGCAGCGGGGTGTCCCACACATACAGGCTGCCCGCAGGCGCAGGCAGGTCGGGCCAGTTGCCCGGTGCTGCGTCCAGCAAATTGACAGCCACCCCCAACTGCGCGGCCCGCTCAAGGAGCAGGTCGCGGCTGGTAATGGCGATCAGGGGATGTGGCTGGGGTTGCGAGGCGAGCAGCAGGCACAGGTCTGGACCAATGCCGGCTGGCTCGCCGGGTGTCACCGCGAAACGCTGGGGTTTCACTGGGCTGCCTGATCGGCGCCTGTTTGCTCGGCGGCGGGCAGCTTGTTTTCTACGTAGGCTTCGTCGCGGATCTGACGCAACCAGGTCTGCAGTTCTTCATCGTATTTGCGGTTGCGCAGTACGGTGAGTGCTTGCTGCTCGCGGGCTTGAGCAGTGTTGTCAGTGGCGCGACGGCCAAGGACTTCCAGCACATGCCAGCCGTATTGGGTCTTGAACGGCTTGGACAGAACACCTTGCGGCGTCTTGGCCATGACGTCCTGGAACTCCGGTACCAGCGCTTTAGGGTCGATCCAGTTCAGGTCGCCGCCGTTGAGGGCAGAACCCGGGTCTTCCGAGAAGCTCTTGGCCAGGGTGGCGAAGTCTTCACCGCCTTCGATGCGGTCATAGATCTTCTGGGCCAGTTCCTTGGTTTGGGCTTCGGTGCGGATTTCGCTTGGTTTGACCAGGATGTGACGAACGTGCACTTCGTCTTTCAGCGAGTTCTCGCCGCCGCGCTTGCCCAGCAACTTGAGGATGATGAAACCACCCGGTGTACGTGCAGGCTGGGTGATGTCACCCACGCTCATGGCGCTCAGCTCACGGTCGAACGGAGGTGGCAGTTGAGCCGCTTTACGCCAGCCCATGTCGCCGCCGTCCAGAGCGTTGTCACTGCCGGAAACGGCAATGGCTGTCTGGGCGAAGTCGGCACCGGCTTTCAGGCGGTCATAAACGGCCTGGGTTTTGGCGGCAGCAGCATTGAGCTGTTCGGCACTGGCGCTGTCCGGGGTCGCGATCAGGATGTTAGCCAGGTGCAGCTCTTCGGAGAGCTGCATCTTGCCGAGGTCGGACGCCAGGAAGTTCTTCACTTCCTGCTCGGACACCTGAACACGCTCGGCCACGCGGCGCTGACGCACACGGCTGATGATCATTTCACGCTTGATCTGGTCACGGGCGTCCTCATAGGACAGGCCGTCGTGGGCCAGGGCGGCGCGGAACTGGTCGATGCTCATGTTGTTGCGTTGAGCAATAGTGCCAACGGCCTGGTTCAGTTCTTCGTCCGAAATACGGATGCCGGAACGCTCGCCGATCTGCAGTTGCAGGTTTTCAACGATCAGGCGTTCCAGAACCTGTGGTTCCAGCACACTGGTAGGTGGCACACCACCACCGCGCTTGGCGATGGTTTGCTGAACTTCCTTGACCCGTTGGTCCAGTTGGCTCTGCATGATCACGTCGTTATCGACGATGGCTGCCACTTTATCCAGTTGCTGAACCGCAGCGTGTGCCGAAACAGTACCCAGGAACAGCGCGCCCAGCACTAGCGGGCGCAAGCAATCAGAAAGCTTGGTCTTCACGTTCACGATAACCTTCAATGCCTTTGTCGAGGAAGCTCTCTACCTTGGCGCCGGTCAGGCCGCCGAGTCCTTTGAGGACGATCTGGAAGAAGAGCCCGTGGTCACCCTTTTCGTTCAACGGGGCGATCTGAGTGTATTCGTCGTTGGAAACCCAATAACGGTTGATCACGCGAAGTTTCCAGCAGCAGTTGTCGTACTCGAAACCACCGAAGGCTTCCAGGGTACGGTTGCGGGCATAGTCATACTGCCAGCGGGTGATCAGGTTCCACTGGGGAACGATCGGCCACATCATCGAGAAGTCGTGTTGCTGGATTTTGTAGTAATCCTTCACGAAGTTCGGATCGCCCGGAGTGCCGTAGTCACCACCGAACTGCCATTTGCCGGTCAGCTGGTTGTACACCACCTGGTCGTTGCGATAGCGATAGCCGACGTTGATAACCTTGTTCGGGTTGTCTTCCGGCTGGTAGTGGAACATTGCGCTGCCGGAGCGAGGACTGTGGTTCTCGGTGTCCCAGTTGTAGTCGGCAGTGGCGCGCCAGTCGCGGTTGAAGCGGAACTCGTAGTCCAGTGCGATTGGCGACACATCGGTGTTCGCATCAGCACGGTCGGAGGCCAGGATGCCTGGCAGTTGAACCTGGCGATCCTTGAAGTACAGCGCCTGGCCCACGGACACACGCTGACGTTCGAAACCGTTGTCTTCGATCCAGCGGCTGGTCAGGCCCAGCGACAGTTTGTTCTCGTCGCCGATCCGGTCATTACCGCTGAAGCGGTTGTCGCGGAACAGCGAGGCGTAGCTGAACGAGTACTCACTGGTGTCGAAGACCGGAATGTCGCTCTGGTCCTTGTTCGGCACGTACAGGTAGAAGGCACGCGGCTCAAGGGTCTGGCGATAGTCTTTGCCGAACCAGTTGGTGTTGCGATCGAAGTACAGGCCGCTGTCGATGCTGGCAACCGGAACCGCACGGTCCTGGGAGCTGC
Source organism: Pseudomonas sp. GW821-FHT09A09 (assembly GCF_059418405.1). Classification (NCBI taxonomy): domain Bacteria; kingdom Pseudomonadati; phylum Pseudomonadota; class Gammaproteobacteria; order Pseudomonadales; family Pseudomonadaceae; genus Pseudomonas; species Pseudomonas sp. GW821-FHT09A09. Next base: position 32,917 of record NZ_JBWKPU010000009.1, on the reverse strand, counting down.
TGAAGCTGCCACCGGCATACGGGTTGGCGGCAGTCGAGGCCGCTTGCGCCGCGATGATCTGGTTCTTGCCGATGCTGTCCAGGTCAAGATCGTACTTGGTGTAGACGTACTTGAGCTTCGGCGTGACGAAGCCGTAGGTCCAGTTCATCGGGTACTCGACGGCCGGTGCGACGTTCAGGCGGGTACCGTTTGCACGGGTCAGGCCAGTCACGTAGGTGTCCAGGCGCGGCGAAACCAGACCGTTCTCGTCGGTGAAGTTGCCGTTTTCCAGGTCACGCTCGAAACGTACCGCTTCGGTTTCATAGCTGAAGTTCAAACCACCCGGGTGGAACGGCAGCTCGCCGTTGAAGGTGATTTGCGGCAGGCGGTCATACGGCGTGATCTGGGAGATCGTTGCCAGCTGGTAGGCCTGCAGGTTCAGGCGTGCCTGATAGGAGTCGCCGCGATAGGTCACGGAACCCTGTTGGTTGATGTAGTCCTGGCTGCGGACGCCTTCCTGGAAAGACTTGAGGTCCTGGAAGTAGTACGGGTCGCTGATGTTGGTGTAGTCGACCTGGGTCAGTACACGCGAATCCAGCCCGCCCTTGTGTTGCCAGTTGAGCATGTAGCGCGTTTTTTCGTAGTCGGTCTGACCTTTACGCTCGCTGTTGTCGTCGTTCAGGTACGCGCCGCCCACCTGACCTTCGCTGGACTTGGTGAGGTAGCGGAATTCGCCTTCCATCAACAGGCCGCGCTTGGTCATGTATTGCGGGTACAACGTGGCGTCGTAGTTGGGCGCCAGGTTGAAGTAGTACGGCGTCACCAGGGTGAAGCCGGTTTCGCCGCCCGTGCTGAAGCTCGGTGGCAGGAAGCCGGATTGGCGACGGTCGTCGATCGGGAAATAGATGTAAGGGGTGTAGAGGATCGGAATGTTCTTGATCCGCAACGTCGCGTTGGTGGCCGTACCGAAACCGGTGGCCGGGTTCAACGTGATGTTGTTGCCCTTGAGCTGCCAGGCATTGCTGTCTGGCTCGCACGTGGTGTACGTACCGTCCTTGAGACGGATGATCGCGTTTTCGGCACGCTTGGCATACAGCGCGTTACCGCGGATACGCGACTTGTGCAGGACGTATTCGGCGTTGTCGATTTGTGCAGCGCCGGTGTCGAGCTGGACCTGGGCGTGGTCGCCCACGATCAGGGCGCCGTTGTCGCGCAGACGGACATCGCCGTTCAGCTCGCCACGGTTCTCGGCCTGATACAGGTTGGCTTCCTGAGCCTCCAGCTGCATGCTGCCCTGGCGCATGACGACGTCACCGGCCAGGGTCGCGACCTGTTGTTCCTGCTCGTAACGAGAGGCCTTGGCACCGATGAAAGTTGGCGCATCGCTCTTGTTCGTCTTGTCGTTCATGCCAGGACGCGTCGGCTCGATGTACGCACCGCCGCAGTAAGGACCGGTTTCAGCCAGTTGGGCAGCGGTCAGCTTCTCGCGAGGCACCCAGTCCAGGTGGCTGTAGTCGGCGCTGCGCGAGCGCAGGCCACGGCCCTTGGATTCGGTGACCAGTGTGGTCTGCGGTCCGGCATCGGCTTTGCCGCCAGCATCGGTTTGCGCCGTGCTGGTGGCCGAGCTGACGGCAGCGCCGTCATGCACAGGACGCGGTGGTAAAGGGGCAGCGGCGGTTTTCGGCGCGCAATCCCAGGCACCCGAAGCAGAGACTGAGCAGTCATACTGTTCCGCGGCGACCACGAATGAGGTGGCGAAAGGTTGCATGGCCAGCAGACTGCCGGTTACCAGCAACGGAAATTTTCTACGAAACGCGGGGGATTTCAATGCCATCTTATTAGTCCGGGCTTCCTGCGTGCCATCTGCCCGCGGTGTGGGCCGCACGCCTCTCGATGGTCTGAAAAAGATGCGTGATAATAAAGCATGACCCGCTTGACGGCTAGCGCCGTCGGAGACCCTTGTAATGCCCGATCAAGATCTACGTTTGCAACAGCTGGAAGTCTGGCTTGATGAGCAGCTGCCGATCCTTTTCAACGCTCAGGGATGGGGTGCAGTCCCCCCGGCCACATTGACTGCGGCCAGCAGCGACGCGAGTTTCAGGCGGTATTTTCGCTGGGAAGGTGGGGCCCATACATTTGTCGTTATGGACGCACCACCCCCCCAGGAAAACTGCAAACCTTTCGTCGATATCGCCCATTTGCTCGCGAAATCGGGAATAAATGTGCCAAAAATTTATGCAGAAGATTTGCCGCGCGGCTTTCTTTTGCTCAATGACCTGGGCCGAAAAACCTATCTGGACGTGATTGACGACAAAAACGCCGATCAATTGTTTGCCGATGCCATCGACAGCTTGCTGGCTTTCCAGCAGTTGCCGATGGACGCGCCACTGCCCAGCTATGACGTCGCCTTGTTGCGTCGCGAGCTTGAATTGTTTCCAGAGTGGTACGTGCGCCGCCATCTGGGTATCGAACTGGATACCCATCAACAAACACTGTGGCAGCGTGCCAGCGATCAACTGATTGACAGCGCCCTGGCGCAACCCAAGGTGCTGGTGCACCGCGACTATATGCCGCGTAACCTGATGATCAGCGAACCGAACCCCGGCGTGCTGGATTTTCAGGACGCGGTGTACGGCCCGGTGACCTACGACATCACCTGCCTGTTCAAGGACGCCTTCCTCAGTTGGCCCCAAGCCCGTGTGCGGGAATGGCAGCGTGGTTATTGGGAGCGCGCCCAGCAAGCCGGCATTGCGGTGCAGGCGGATTTCGACGAGTTCCTGCGTGCCAGCGACTTGATGGGCGTACAGCGCCATCTCAAGGTCATCGGTATTTTCGCGCGTATCTGCCACCGCGATGGCAAGCCACGCTACCTGGCGGACGTGCCTCGCTTCTTTGCTTATATAGAAGCGGTACTGGCCGAGCGCCCGGAGCTGAGTGACCTGGCCGAGTTGTTGGCCAGCCTGCGCGCTCCGACCGAGGCCCGCGTATGAAAGCCATGATCCTGGCGGCCGGCAAAGGCGAGCGCATGCGCCCGCTTACCTTGCACACGCCCAAGCCGTTGGTGCAGGCGGGTGGCAAGCGCCTGATCGAGTATCACCTGGAGGCGCTGGCCAAGGCCGGCTTCACCGATATCGTGATCAACCACGCATGGCTGGGCCAGCAAATTGAAAGCTACCTGGGCGACGGGGCGCAGTACGGTTTGCGCATCCAGTACTCGCCCGAAGGCGAGCCTTTGGAAACCGGCGGCGGAATACTCCAGGCACTCCCTTTGTTGGGGGATGAGCCGTTCCTGGTGGTCAATGGCGACATCTGGACCGACTACGACTTCGCCCGGTTGCGCCAGCCGCTCCAGGGCCTGGCCCATCTGGTGATGGTGGACAACCCGGCGCATCACCCGTCGGGCGGTGATTTCTATCTGGGTCAGGGTTTGCTTCATGATGCCGCGCCCGGTGCCGATAACCTGACCTTCAGTGGCATTTCAGTGCTCGACCCCCAGTTGTTCGCGGGTTGCAGCGCAGGTGCCTTCAAGCTGGCGCCGCTGTTGCGTGCGGCCATGGCTAAAGGTCTGGTAACGGGGGAGCACATGGCGGGACGCTGGATTGATGTCGGCACGCTGGAACGCTTGGCGCAAGTCGAAGCCTTGCTGACTGCGGAGCAATAGGATGTTGTGGCCAGGGACGCTGATCGGCGCCGGGGCTGGCTTTGCCATTGCCAGTATTCCGGGGGCCTTGTTGGGGGCTTTGTTGGGCCAGGCACTGGACCGTCGCCTGCAACTGCAGAGTTGGGCACAGTTGCGCGAACGTTTGGGCGGGCGCCCGGCACTGCGCAACGACGAACTGCTGTTTGTGCTGCTGGGACGCCTGGCGAAAAGCAATGGGCGGGTGGCCGACGGGCATATCCAGCAGGCGCGGCAAGAGATGCGTTCGCTGGACATGACCGAGTCGGCCCAACGCCGTGCCATCACCGCCTTCAACCGTGGCAAGTCAGGCACCGACCGTGTGCGCAGTTACCTGCGTGTGCTCAAGGCCCAACCCCATGCCGCCGAAGGCGTATTGCGTGCGTGCTGGCGCATGGCCTGGGCTGACGGCAGGGCTGATGATGCCGAGCGCGACCTGATCGACCTATGGGGCAAGTGGCTGGGTTGGACACCGCAACAGCTTCAAGCGCTGGCCGCCGACTTCGCGCCGGAGCGCAAACCCCTGGTCAGCCGTAACGCGACTTACCAGGAAGCGCTTCGGGTGCTGGGCGTGACAGCCACCACCGAGCCTTCGGCGATCAAGCGCGCTTACCGGCGCCTGCTCAGCCGCCACCATCCGGACAAGATTGCCGGCAGTGGCGCCAGCCCCGCGCAAGTGCGCGAGGCCACCGAGCGGACCCGCGAGCTGCACAACGCCTACGCGTTGATCCGCGAGCGCCGGGACTTCCGCTAGCTGCCGAATGTGGCCCTGGAAACCCAATCTCCCTGTAGGAGCCGGCTTGCCGGCGATCGCGGTAGGTCAGTTGCACATCCAGTGGCTGATTCACCGCTATCGCCGGCAAGCCGGCTCCTACAGGGGGGTGGGGTTCAGTCCGCCTGGGTTTGCGGGCTCAACCAACCGCGAATCCGCCGATACAACTGCTCTTGCTCGGCCGAACTATTGCCGGGCAAGGTCGTGAGCGACACCTGCTTATAACCCGTATTCTTCGCACGCTTGGCGGCCTGCACCCGTTCCAGGGCGGTTTTGCGCGCCTGGCTGTCGTCCTGATAGAAGACGTCGGCTGTGGGCACTTTCAAGGCCGGCGCCATTTGTTGCAGGCTGGGCTCACGCGCCGCGGGCGTCTTGCCAGCCACCATCACCAGCTTCTGCACCTGGGTTGGCTGCTTTTCACTCAGGTAGCGCGCCGCCCACCAAGCACCCGTGCCATGACCTAGCAACACCACGCTGCGCGCGCTGTGGGTTTGTGCAAACGCGACGGCGGCATCGATACGGTCGAAGATGCGCTTGGCATCGGTCTTGTCCTGTTCATCCGTGCCGGGCACTACCGCTGGGTCTGTCCCTTCGGACTCGGCACTGGCGGCCTGTTCGATGGGCTTGGCGGCGGTGCTGCCTTCTTTGCTGCTGGTGTCGACGGTGGCCTTGGGTGCTTCGATGACGCGAGGCGGCAGGGTGTCCAGGTTTATGTCAGGCAGCGACAGGCTGAGGGTGCCCCAATCAGCGTCCGGCAATTTGCGCCGCAACGGTGCGATTGCTTGCGGCCAGTCAGCACTTTCCCCAGCGCCCGGTACGATAATCACCACACCTTCGGGTTCGGCGCTGTTGGCCGGTTTCCACAGAGCCAGGAACGAATCGCTGCCGGCTTGCAGTTGTTGCTGTTCCTGCTGCGGGATCTGCCGCTCGAGGGCGTTGGCGTCTTCCTGGCTACGCTCGGGCAAGGGCTGGCGCTCAACCGGTTTTTCCGCAGCGGGAGCGGGGGCGTCAGCGGCCTGAACAGAAAAGCCGCTGGTAAATAGCAGCGACAGGCACAATGCTGGCAGTGCCGAACGGTTTCGATATTGCATCGTTAATTCCCGGCCAGAAGTGATTCCAGCAGCCTAATGGGTTGGTCAGTATTTGTCAGTGATGTGAGACGTGGATCATGGGTTTTCGCTGTCTGCTGGTTATCGGCTGCTTGTGCTTTGCCTTGATGGCAAGTGCCGCGCCTGCGCCTGTCACGCCCCAGGCGCAGCTCAATGCACAGCAACGTGAGTGGTTGGCTCAACACCCGGAACTACGAGTGGGCCTGGTGTTGCAAGCGCCTTATGCGCAATACGACCGACGCCTGCAGCGTTTATCCGGGGCCAACGTCGAGTTGATGCAGTGGTTGGCCAAGGCGCTGAACATCGAGCTGACCTGGCGCAACTTCCCGACCCAGGAGCAACTGGAAGCCGCCGTGCGTGAGGGCGAGGTGGACATCGCGCCCGGCCTGCAACAGACCCCAGCCGGCTTGCGCCTGTGGTTGTTCACCGACCCGTATATGCGCGTGCCCCAGCACATTGTCGGGATTCGCGAAGGCGGTGCCGCCGTCGACCTGGAAAAACTCGACGAACAATCCCGTGTCGCGGTGCGCATGCCCAGTGCCGTTGCCGACTATTTGCGCAGCACCTACCCCAAGTTGAATGTGCAAGGCGTGCCCATGGAGCGCCAGGCGTTGCAGTTGCTGGTGAGCCAGCAAGCGCGCTACGCCGTGGTGGATGAGGCGCAGTTGAGTCGGCTGTCGGGCGAGGCGGAATTCGCCGGGCTGGCCGTGGTGGGCGATATCGGCTTGCCGCAGTTGCTGCGGGTGGCCACGCGGCGCGAATGGCCAGAGCTGGCGAGCATCATGCAGAGCGCCTTGCGTGCCATCCCTGCCCGCGACTTGGACCAACTGCACAGCCGCTGGCTGCAACCCAAGTACCCAAGGCTGTCGGAGTCCCCAGGCTTCTGGCAAAACCTGAGCCTGTTGTTGGGCCTGTTCCTGCTGGCCAGCCTGGCGGTGGTGTCCTGGCAACGCCGCCAGCAGCGCGTGCTGGAGCACAACCTGTTGGCGGCCCGGGAAGAAAGCGCGGCGCGCGCCGCGGGCGCCGAGGCGTTGCGGCTGACGCAGTTTTCCATCGATCAGAGCACCGTGGGCATCCTGTGGGTCAACTGGGACAGCCATGTGCGCTACGCCAACCTGGCCGCCGAAACCATGCTTGGCTACAAGCCTGGCGCGTTGATCGAGCGCCCACTGATCGAATTCGACCCGACCCTCACCATGGACCGCTGGCTCAACCTGTGGAAGCGCGCCCGCGCCAGCGAAGATGGGCCGCAGAGTTTTGCCACCAATTGCCTGCGCGCCGATGGCAGCGTGTTGCCGGCCGATGTGTCCTTGAGCTTCTTGCGTTATGGCGGCGGCGAATACCTGGTGGTGTACCTCAACGACGTCACCGAGCGCCGCCGTGCCCTGGCCGCCTTGCAGGAAAGTGAAGCGCGCCTGCAGGGCATCGCCGCCAACGTGCCGGGGCTGGTGTTCCGCCTGGAGCGCTTGCCACGCAGTGAGGCCATCGAGTTCGCCTATATCAGCCAAGGCAGCGAAGGCCTGGTGGGTTACTCGCCGTCGGTGCTCAGTGATCCGGCCATGGGCATTCGCAGTCTGGTGCATCCCGATGACCGCGCCAGTTACCACCGCACCCAGGACCAGGCCATCGAGACTGAAAGCAACTGGTCGTGGCAAGGCCGCATCCTTACCCGGCTCGGGCAGCAGCGATGGGCCGACATCAAGGCCGTAAGCCGCCGCCTGGACGACGGCACGGTGGTCTGGGACGGGATTGTCTGGGACATCAGCGAGAGCAAGCGCATCGAGCTTGAGCTGGACGCCTCCCGCGCGCAGTTGCGTGAGCTGTCGGCCCACCTCGAAACCGTGCGCGAAGAAGAAAAGGCGCGCATCGCCCGTGAAGTGCACGACGAACTGGGGCAGATGCTCACGGTGCTCAAGCTGGAAACCTCCATGTGCGAGCTGGCGTATGCGCAACTTGACCCCGGGCTGCACGAGCGACTGAACAGCATGAAGCGCCTGATCGCCCAGTTGTTCCAGCTGGTACGTGATGTGGCCACGGCGCTGCGCCCGCCGATCCTCGACGCGGGGATCGCCTCGGCTATCGAGTGGCAAGCGCGGCGCTTCGAGGCGCGCACGCAGATTCCTTGCCTGGTGCAGGTGCCGGATAACTTGCCGAGCCTGAGTGACGCCAAAGCCATCGGTTTGTTTCGGATACTGCAGGAAGCGCTGACCAATGTGATGCGCCATGCCCAGGCGCATACTGTGGAATTGACCCTGGCGGTGGAAGGCAACGACTTGCGGCTGACCATCAGCGACGATGGCGTGGGTTTTGTCCAGGTTCAGGGGCGGCCGGTATCGTTCGGCCTGGTCGGCATGCGTGAGCGGGTGCTGATCATGGGCGGGCAATTGAGCCTGACGAGCGAGTTGGGGGAGGGCACCACCTTGAGCGTCACGGTGCCGTTGGATGCATAACGATAAGAGGAAACCCCTGTGATTCGCGTATTGGTAGCCGAAGACCACACCATCGTCCGTGAAGGCATCAAGCAATTGATCGGCCTGGCCAAGGACCTGCAGGTGGTCGGTGAAGCCAGCAATGGCGAGCAGTTGCTGGAGACCTTGCGCCATGTGCCGTGCGAGGTGGTGTTACTGGATATCTCCATGCCGGGGGTCAACGGTCTTGAGGCCATTGCGCGTATCCGTGCCTTGAACAATCCACCGGCGATCCTGGTGCTGTCGATGCACGATGAGGCCCAGATGGCCGCGCGCGCCTTGAAGGTCGGTGCGGCGGGGTATGCCACCAAGGACAGTGACCCGGCATTGTTGCTGACGGCGATTCGAAAGGTCGCGGCGGGCGGGCGTTACATCGATCCGGACCTGGCCGACCGCATGGTCTTTGAAGTGGGCCTCACCGATACGCGGCCGCTGCATTCGTTGTTGTCCGAGCGTGAGTTCTCGGTGTTCGAGCGCTTGGCCCAGGGTGCCAACGTCAACGATATTGCCCAGCAGTTGGCGCTGAGCAGCAAGACCATCAGCACCCACAAGGCGCGCTTGATGCAGAAGCTCAATATCACCTCCCTGGCTGAACTGGTGAAGTACGCCATGGAGCACAAGCTCTTGTGATCTTCGCCAGCCCCCTGTAGGAGCCGGCTTGCCGGCGATGAGGCCCTTAAGGCCAACGGTGATCTTGCGGGTGCAATCGCCGGCAAGCCGGCTCCTACAGGGGGCGCGTGTCTGTTTGCGACGTGGGCTTGGCAGCTGGACGCCCATTGTCGTGATTGCACTGTTCTATCCCCGCCATCCGTGTAGGGCAATCCTTACCCCAAACCTTCCATCCGGCTGATGCAATTCTCTCTCGGCCCCCGATTTCCGGGGCTTGCGGCCTGGACTACGCTTGTGCCACAGCAGTCCAAAACAAAAAGGTGCGGGTATGAGCGAGGTGGATTCAAATGATGTGCTGGTCAGCTTTCGTGGCGTGCAGAAGAGCTACGACGGCGAGAACCTGATCGTCAAAGACCTCAACCTGGAGATTCGCAAGGGCGAGTTCCTCACCCTGCTCGGGCCTTCCGGTTCGGGCAAAACCACCAGCCTGATGATGCTCGCCGGCTTTGAAACGCCGACCGCCGGCGAAATCCTGCTGGCCGGGCGCTCCATCAACAACGTGCCGCCGCACAAGCGCGACATCGGCATGGTGTTCCAGAACTACGCGTTGTTCCCCCACATGACCGTCGCCGAGAACCTCGCGTTTCCGCTGTCGGTGCGAGGCTTGAGCAAGACCGACATCAGCGAGCGGGTCAAGCGCGTGCTGAGCATGGTCCAGCTCGACGCCTTCGCCCAGCGCTATCCGGCGCAACTCTCCGGCGGTCAGCAGCAACGGGTGGCCCTGGCCCGGGCGCTGGTGTTCGAACCGCAGTTGGTGCTGATGGATGAACCCCTCGGCGCCCTCGACAAACAACTGCGCGAACACATGCAGATGGAGATCAAGCACCTGCACCAGCGCCTCGGCGTGACGGTGGTGTACGTGACCCACGATCAGGGCGAAGCCCTGACCATGTCCGACCGTGTGGCGGTGTTCCACCAAGGCGAGATCCAGCAGATCGCCGCGCCGCGCACGTTGTATGAAGAGCCGAAAAATACCTTTGTCGCCAACTTCATCGGCGAGAACAACCGCCTCAACGGCCGCCTGCACAGCCACACCGGCGAGCGCTGCGTGGTGGAGTTGGCGCGTGGCGAGAAGGTCGAGGCGCTGGCGGTGAATGTCGGCCAGGTCGGCGGCCCGGTGACCCTGTCGGTGCGTCCGGAGCGCGTCAGCCTCAATGGCTCCAGCGAAAGCTGCATCAACCGCTTCTCGGGGCGTGTGGCGGAATTTATCTATCTGGGCGACCACGTGCGTGTGCGCCTGGAAGTCTGCGGCAAGGCCGATTTTTTTGTGAAACAACCGATTGCCGAGCTGGACCCGGCGTTGGCGGTCGGCGACGTGGTACCGATTGGCTGGCAAGTCGAGCACGTTCGCGCACTCGACCCACTTCTAGAGGCGAATTGATCGCCCGATGGCTTCACCAACCCTGCACGTGGAGAGAACAACAATGTTGAGATCCCTGAAATTTTCCGCTCTGGCCCTTGGCCTGATTGGCGCAACCCAGGCCATGGCAGGCCCGGACCTGACGGTCGTGTCCTTTGGCGGCGCGAACAAGGCCGCACAGGTCAAGGCGTTCTATGCACCGTGGGAAAGCGCGGGCAACGGCAAGATTGTCGCTGGCGAATACAACGGTGAAATGGCCAAGGTCAAAGCCATGGTCGACACCAAGAGTGTGTCCTGGGACCTGGTGGAGGTGGAGTCGCCGGAACTGTCCCGTGGCTGTGACGAAGACATGTTCGAACCGCTGGACCCGAAACTGTTCGGCAATGGCGCCGACTATGTGAAGGGCGCTATCCAACCGTGCGGCGTGGGCTTCTTTGTGTGGTCGACCGTGCTGGCGTACAACGCTGACAAGCTGAAAGCACCGCCAGGCGGCTGGAAAGATTTTTGGGACGTGAAGCAGTTCCCGGGCAAGCGCGGCCTGCGCAAAGGCGCCAAGTACACCCTGGAATTTGCGTTGATGGCCGACGGCGTCGCACCGAAGGACGTCTACAAAGTGCTGGCCGGCAAAGATGGCCAGGACCGCGCCTTCAAGAAACTCGACGAACTCAAGCCTTACATCCAATGGTGGGAAGCGGGCGCCCAGCCGCCGCAATATCTCGCTTCCGGTGACGTGGTGATGAGCTCCGCCTACAACGGCCGCATCGCCGCTGTGCAGAAAGAAAGCAACCTGAAAGTGGTGTGGAACGGCGGCATCTACGACTTTGACGCCTGGGCCATCCCTAAAGGCCTGGCTAAGGACCGTGCTGACGCTGCGAAGAAATTCATCGCCTTCTCGGTACAGCCGCAACAGCAGAAAACCTACTCGGAAAACATCGCCTACGGTCCGGCCAACACCCAAGCCGTGCCGTTGCTGGCCAAGGACATCCTCAAGGACATGCCGACCACCCCGGAAAACATCGCCAACCAGGTGCAGATCGATGTGAGTTTCTGGGCGGATAACGGTGAGCAGCTCGAGCAACGCTTCAACGCCTGGGCCGCCAAGTAACCCCGCATAACCCTCTGTGGGAACGGGCGGGTGTAGGAGCTGGCTTGCCAGCGATGGCATCGCCTCGGTGTGACCATTGCACCGAGTCGTCAGCATCGCCGGCAAGCCGGCTCCTACAGAGTTGTAGTCATTTTCAAGATCTGGAGTTTTCCATGGCCATCGCCGCTCTCCCCACCCTCAAGCAGCGCCTGGCGCATGCCGAGCGGGTCAACCGCTGGAAGGCCCAGGCCTTGATTGCGCCGCTGGTGCTGTTCCTGGTGCTGGTGTTCCTGGTGCCGATCATTGCACTGCTCTACAAAAGCGTGGGCAACCCGGAAGTGGTGGGCGGCTTGCCGCGCACCGTGGTGGCCGTGACTGCCTGGGACGGGCGTGGTTTGCCCGGTGAGCCGGTGTATCAGGCCCTCAGTGAGGACCTGGGCGAAGCGCGCAAAAACCAGACCTTGGGCGACCTGTCCAAGCGCTTGAACATGGAACTGGCGGGCTACCGCAGCCTGTTGACCAAAACCGCGCGGGCGCTGCCGTTCAGCGAAGCGCCTGCCTCCTATAAAGAAGCGTTGGAAAGCCTGGATGAACGCTGGGGCGACCCGGCGTACTGGCAGGCGATCCGGCGCAATACCAGCAACCTGACGCCGTTCTACCTGCTGGCGGCCGTCGACCACCGTATCGACGACTTGGGTGAAGTGGCCCCGGCCACGCCTGACCAGGCGATCTACCTGGACATCTTCGCCCGCACCTTCTGGATGGGCCTGGTGATCACCGCCATCTGTCTGCTGCTGGCCTACCCGTTGGCGTACCTGTTGGCCAATTTGCCGGCACGCAAAAGCAACCTGCTGATGATTCTGGTGTTGTTGCCGTTCTGGACCTCGATCCTGGTGCGGGTCGCCGCGTGGATCGTGTTGCTGCAATCCGGCGGCCTGATCAACAGCGCACTGATGGGCATGGGCCTGATCGACAAGCCCCTGGAGCTGGTGTTCAACCGCACCGGGGTCTACATCTCGATGGTGCACATTCTGCTGCCGTTCATGATTCTGCCCATCTACAGCGTGATGAAAGGTATTTCGCCGACTTACATGCGGGCGGCGATTTCCCTGGGTTGCCATCCGTTCGCCAGTTTCTGGCGCGTGTATTTCCCACAGACCTACGCCGGTGTCGGCGCCGGGTGCCTGTTGGTGTTCATCCTGGCGATTGGTTACTACATCACCCCGGCCTTGCTGGGCAGCCCGAACGACCAGATGGTCAGCTATTTCGTGGCCTTCTACACCAACACCAGCATCAACTGGGGCATGGCCACCGCGCTGGGCGGCTTGCTGCTGCTGGCCACGGTGTTGCTGTACCTGATCTACAACCGACTGGTCGGCGCCAGCCGCCTGCGCCTGAGCTAAGGAGACCTTGCGATGCTGAGCCCTTATATGTCGCCCATTGAACGGGTGTGGTTCTACAGCTTGCGGATCCTCTGCGGCCTGATCCTGCTGTTCCTGATACTGCCGGTGCTGGTGATCATCCCGCTGTCGTTCAATAGCGGCAGTTTCCTGGTGTACCCGTTGCAAGGCTTCTCGCTGCATTGGTACCAGGACTTCTTCGGCTCGGCCGAATGGATGCGCGCCCTGAAGAACAGCATCATCGTGGCGCCTGCCGCCACGGTGCTGGCCATGGTCTTCGGCACCCTGGCGGCGATTGGCCTGACCCGTGGCAACTTCCCCGGCAAGGCGCTGGTGATGGCCCTGGTGATCTCGCCGATGGTGGTGCCGGTGGTGATCATTGGCGTGGCCAGTTACCTGTTCTTTGCGCCGTTGGGGCTGGGCAACAGCTTTTTCTCGCTGATCGTGGTGCACGCGGTGCTGGGTGTGCCGTTTGTGATCATCACGGTGTCGGCGACGTTGCAGGGGTTCAACCACAACCTGGTGCGTGCGGCGGCCAGCCTGGGCGCTTCGCCACTGACCGCGTTTCGACGGGTGACCTTGCCGCTGATCGCGCCGGGGGTGATTTCCGGGGCGTTGTTTGCCTTTGCCACCTCGTTTGATGAAGTGGTGGTGACGCTGTTCCTCGCCGGCCCCGAGCAAGCGACCTTGCCGCGCCAGATGTTCAGCGGCATCCGCGAAAACCTCAGCCCCACGATTGCGGCGGCGGCCACCTTGCTGATTGCCTTCTCGGTGTTGCTGTTGCTGACCCTGGAATGGCTGCGCGGCCGTAGCGAAAAACTGCGTACCGCACAAATTTAACTGTGGGAGCTGGCTTGCCTGCGATAGCGGTGGACCAGCTTGTTCATCTGGCACTGACACACCGCTATCGCAGGCAAGCCAGCTCCCACATTGACCGTGCCCACTTTGAATTGCCTCCGTATTCACTCGCTGAATAGCTGACAACACGCCACAGACAGCTACTCTTGTGCCAGCCCATTTCTGAATAAGAGGCCGCGCACATGAGTACTTCCTCATTCAAGATCGCCCACAAACTGCTCACCGGCGCTGGCGCCATCGAACAACTGGCTGCCGAACTCACTCGCCTGGATGTGGACAACCCGCTGATTGTCACCGACGCCGCGCTGGTCAAGTCCGGCACCGTGGCATTGGCCCTCGAACACCTGGGCGAGCGCACTTACGAAATCTTCGATCGCGTGCTGCCCGACCCCGAAATCGCTATCGTCGAAGACTGCATGCGCGTGTACCGCGAAGGCGGGCATGACGGCCTGATTGGCGTGGGCGGCGGCAGTGCCATCGACATCGCCAAGAGCGTGGCAGCCTATGCCGGTTACCACGGCGCGCTGGCGGACCTGTTCGGCGTCGACCAGGTGCCGCGCAAGGGCCCGCCGCTGATCGCGATCCCGACCACGGCCGGCACCGGCTCGGAGGTGACCAATGTGGCGATCCTCTCCGACAAGGCCGCGCAACTCAAAAAAGGCATCGTCAGCGATTACCTGCTGCCGGATGTGGCGCTGATCAGCCCGCAGATGACCCTGACCTGCCCGCGCAGCGTCACGGCTGCCAGTGGCGTGGATGCGCTGGTGCATGCCATCGAGTCCTACCTGTCGCTGAACGCCTCGCCAATTACCGATGCGTTGGCCATCGGCGCGATCAAGTTGATTGCCAGTGCGTTGCCCAAGGCCTACGCCAACCCGGCCAACCTGCAGGCCCGCGACGACATGGCCACCGCCAGCCTGATGGCCGGCATGGCGTTCGGCAATGCCGGGGTTGGCGCAGTGCATGCGCTGGCGTACCCGTTGGGTGGGCGGTTCAACATCGCCCACGGCGTGAGCAACGCGCTGTTGCTGCCTTACGTGATGCACTGGAACAAGCTGGCCTGTGTGGAGCGCATGCAGGACATCGCCCAGGCGATGGGGGTGAATGTATCGGGCTTGAGCGTCAACCAGGCGGCCGATCAAGCCGTCGAGGCGATGACGCGACTGTGTGCCGCAGTGGAGATCCCCGCCGGGCTGCGCAGCTTTGGCGTGCCGGAGGAGGCCATCCCGGTCATGGCCACGGAAGCCGCGGGTATCGAGCGCCTGATGCGCAACAACCCGCGCAAGCTCAGCGCGGCCGATATCGAGAAAATCTACCGGGCGGCTTACTAACCGTTGAGTTAGGTCACGGTGCGCGCAGCAAAGCATGAGGTATACAATGCGCGCCATCGTGATTTAGCTCAAAAAAGGTGCGTCATGCAGCCCTTCGTCATTGCTCCATCGATTCTCTCCGCCGATTTCGCCCGCCTGGGTGAGGAAGTGGACAAGGTACTGGCCGCCGGTGCCGACTTCGTGCACTTCGACGTCATGGACAACCACTACGTGCCCAACCTGACCATCGGCCCGATGGTTTGCGCGGCGCTGCGCAAGTACGGCATCACCGCGCCGATCGACGCACACCTGATGGTCAGCCCGGTGGACCGCATCATCGGCGACTTCGTCGAAGCCGGCGCCACCTACATCACCTTCCACCCGGAAGCCTCGCTGCACGTCGACCGCACCCTGCAACTGATCCGCGAGGGTGGCTGCAAGGCCGGCCTGGTGTTCAACCCGGCCACTCCGCTGAGCGTGCTTGAGTACGTGATGGACAAGGTCGACATGATCCTGCTGATGAGCGTCAACCCGGGTTTCGGCGGGCAGAAGTTCATCCCCGGCACGCTGAACAAGCTGCGCGAAGCCCGCGCGCTGATCGATGCGTCGGGCCGTGACATCCGTTTGGAAATCGACGGTGGGGTCAACGTCAACAACATCCGCGAAATCGCGGCCGCTGGCGCCGACACCTTTGTGGCCGGCTCGGCGATCTTCAACGCGCCGGACTATAAGGACGTCATCGACAAGATGCGCGCCGAACTGGCGCTGGCACGTCCATGAGCGGCTTTGAGCAGCTGTTCCCCGGCAAACTGCCACGGCTGGTGATGTTCGATCTGGACGGTACCTTGATCGACTCGGTGCCAGACCTGGCGGCGGCGGTGGACGAGATGCTGCTCAAGCTGGGGCGCAAGCCTGCGGGGATTGAGTCAGTGCGTGAGTGGGTGGGCAACGGCGTGCACATGCTGGTACGCCGCGCCCTGGCCAACCACATCGATGCCGAAGGTGTCGATGACGTGGAGGCCGAGCATGCTTTGGAACTGTTCAACGCCGCCTACGAGGACGGCCACGAACTGACGGTGGTCTACCCCGGCGTGCGCGACACCCTCAAATGGCTGCACAAGCAGGGCGTGGAAATGGCCCTGATCACCAACAAGCCGGAGCGTTTTGTCGCGCCGCTGTTGGACCAGATGAAAATCGGCCGGTATTTTCGCTGGATCATTGGCGGCGATACCTTGCCGCAGAAAAAGCCTGACCCGGCGGCGCTGTTTTTCGTGATGAAAATGGCCAATATCCCGGCCTCCCAGTCCTTGTTCGTCGGCGATTCGCGCAGTGATGTGCTGGCAGCAAAGGCCGCTGGCGTGCAGTGTGTGGCGCTCAGTTACGGCTATAACCATGGCCGACCGATCGCCGAAGAATCACCAGCGCTGGTGATTGACGACCTGCGACTGTTAATCCCCGGTTGCTTGGGAGCTGGCGCTGAGATAACGTTGCCCGACATCGATCCGTCCCCTTCTGGAAATTCCATCGTGGTGGTCACTCGCAAACTCTGGATGAAAGTCATCAAGGCCCTGGCCCGCTGGCGTTGGCGCGCCTGACTGATCCTGGCCGCGCTCTGCGGCACGTTTGCATACCTGACTGTTAGACCCTCAAGCCACGAGGCACACATGATCCGCGAAGAATTCCTGCGTTTGGCCGCTGCCGGCTATAACCGCATTCCCCTGGCCTGCGAAACCCTGGCCGACTTCGACACGCCGCTGTCGATCTACCTGAAACTGGCTGACGAGCCCAACTCCTACCTGCTCGAATCGGTACAGGGCGGCGAGAAGTGGGGCCGTTACTCGATCATCGGCTTGCCGTGCCGCACCGTTCTGCGGGTGCATGACCACCATGTGAGCATCACCCATGATGGCGTCGAGATCGAAAGCCACGACGTAGAAGACCCGCTGGCGTTCGTCGAAACCTTCAAGGCGCGCTACAACGTGCCGACCATCCCTGGCCTGCCGCGCTTCAACGGCGGCCTGGTGGGGTATTTCGGTTATGACTGCGTGCGCTATGTGGAAAAGCGTTTGGGCAAATGCCCGAACCCGGACCCGCTGGGTGTGCCGGACATTCTGCTGATGGTCTCCGACGCGGTGGTGGTGTTCGACAACCTTGCCGGCAAAATGCATGCAATCGTGCTCGCCGACCCGGCCCAGGCGGATGCGTTCGAACAGGGCCAGGCCAGCCTTGAGGCCTTGCTGGAAAAGCTGCGCCAGCCGATCACCCCGCGTCGTGGCCTGGACCTCAGCCGTCCACCGGCCGCCGACCCGGTGTTTCGCTCAAGCTTTACCCAGGATGACTACGAGCGCGCCGTCGACACCATCAAGGAATACATCCTCGCCGGTGACTGCATGCAGGTGGTGCCGTCGCAACGCATGTCCATCGACTTCAAGGCCGCGCCGATCGATCTGTACCGCGCGCTGCGCTGCTTCAACCCGACGCCGTACATGTACTTCTTCAACTTTGGTGACTTCCACGTGGTGGGCAGCTCGCCGGAAGTGCTGGTGCGGGTCGAAGACAACCTGATCACCGTGCGCCCGATTGCCGGTACTCGCCCCCGTGGCGCGACCGAAGAGGCCGACCAGGCACTGGAAGAAGACCTGCTCAGCGACGATAAAGAGATCGCCGAGCACCTGATGCTCATCGACCTGGGCCGCAACGATACCGGGCGCGTCTCGGAAATCGGTTCGGTGAAGCTCACCGAGAAGATGGTCATCGAGCGTTACTCCAACGTGATGCACATCGTGTCCAACGTCACCGGCGAGCTGAAGGCCGGCCTGACCGCGATGGACGCACTGCGCGCGATTCTGCCGGCGGGCACCTTGTCGGGTGCGCCGAAGATTCGTGCGATGGAAATCATCGACCAGCTGGAACCGGTGAAACGGGGTGTCTACGGCGGTGCCGTGGGGTATTTCGCCTGGAACGGCAACATGGATACGGCGATTGCGATCCGCACCGCCGTGATCAAGGACGGGGAGCTGCACGTGCAGGCCGGTGGCGGGATTGTTGCCGACTCGGTGCCGGCCCTCGAATGGGAAGAAACCCTGAACAAGCGCCGCGCGATGTTCCGCGCTGTAGCGCTGGCTGAACAGACTCCCAATTCCTGAGGTTTGCCCCATGTTGCTGATGATTGATAACTACGACTCCTTTACTTACAACGTTGTGCAGTACCTGGGCGAGCTGGGTGCCGAGGTCAAGGTGGTGCGCAACGACGAACTGACCGTGGCCGAGATCGCCGCCCTGAACCCGGAGCGCATCGTGGTTTCGCCTGGCCCGTGCACGCCGACCGAGGCGGGCATTTCCCTGGAGGCGATCAAGTATTTCGCCGGCAAGTTGCCGATCCTGGGCGTGTGCCTGGGCCACCAGTCCATCGGCCAGGCCTTTGGCGGTGACGTGGTGCGCGCGCGCCAGGTGATGCACGGCAAGACCAGCCCGGTATTTCATCATGATCTGGGCGTGTTCCATGGGCTTAACTTGCCGGTGACCGTGACCCGCTACCACTCGTTGGTGGTCAAGCGCGAAACCTTGCCGGAATGCCTGGAACTGACCGCCTGGACCCAGCTGGAAGACGGCTCGGTCGATGAGATCATGGGCCTGCGCCACAAGACACTGAATATCGAGGGGGTGCAATTTCACCCCGAGTCGATCCTGACCGAGCAGGGCTACGAGCTGTTCGCCAACTTTCTCAAGCAGAGCGGCGGCACGCGCTAAGGACTTTCCATGGATATCAAGACTGCCCTGAGCCGTATCGTCGGCCACCTGGACCTGAGCACCGCTGAAATGAGCGATGTGATGCGCGAAATCATGACCGGTCAATGCACCGACGCGCAGATCGGCGCGTTCATGATGGCGATGCGCATGAAGAGCGAGAGCATCGACGAGATCGTCGGTGCTGTGTCGGTGATGCGCGAGCTGGCGGACAAGGTCGAACTCAACACCCTCGACGGCGTGGTGGATGTGGTGGGCACCGGCGGTGACGGTGCGAACATCTTCAACGTGTCGACGGCGTCTTCTTTTGTCGTGGCGGCGGCGGGTTGCACCGTGGCCAAGCACGGCAACCGTGCCGTATCCGGCAAGAGCGGCAGTGCCGACTTGCTGGAAGCGGCCGGCATCTACCTGAACCTGACCCCGGTGCAAGTGGCACGCTGCATTGACAGCGTCGGCATCGGCTTTATGTTTGCCCAGTCGCACCATGGTGCGATGAAGCACGCTGCCGGTCCACGCAAGGACCTTGGCCTGCGCACTCTGTTCAACATGCTCGGCCCGCTTACGAATCCGGCCGGCGTGAAGCACCAGGTGGTGGGCGTGTTCAGCCAGGCGTTGTGCCGGCCATTGGCCGAAGTCTTGCAGCGCCTGGGTAGCAAGCATGTGCTGGTGGTGCATTCCAAGGACGGCCTGGACGAATTCAGCCTGGCGGCGCCGACCTTTGTCGCGGAGCTGAAGAATGACCAGGTCACCGAATATTGGGTCGAGCCAGAAGACCTGGGCATGAAGAGCCAGAGCCTGCACGGTCTGTCGGTGGAAAGCCCGGCCGCCTCGCTGGAGCTGATCCGCGATGCCCTGGGGCGTCGCAAGACCGAAAATGGCCAGAAAGCGGCAGAAATGATTGTGCTCAATGCCGGTGCGGCGCTGTATGCCGCCGATCACGCCTACAGTCTTAAGGAGGGCGTGGCCCTCGCTCACGATGCATTGCACACCGGGCTCGCTCGCGAAAAGCTCGAAGAACTGGGTGCCTTTACTGCGGTGTTCAAGATGGAGAATGAAGGATGAGTGTGCCGACCGTTCTGGAAAAGATCCTGGCCCGCAAAGCCGAAGAAGTCGCTGAGCGCCGTGCCCGCGTAAGTTTGGCCGAGCTGGAAAGCCAGGCGAAGCTTGCTGATGCGCCACGTGGTTTCGCCAATGCGCTGATTGCCCAGGCCAAGCTCAAGCAGCCGGCCGTAATTGCCGAGGTGAAAAAAGCCTCGCCGAGCAAAGGTGTGATCCGCGAGCACTTCGTACCGGCAGAAATTGCCGCCAGCTATGAGAAGGGCGGCGCAACTTGCCTGTCAGTACTGACCGACATCGATTACTTCCAGGGTTCCGACCTGTTCCTGCAGCAGGCCCGCGCTGCGTGCAAGTTGCCGGTGATCCGCAAGGATTTCATGGTTGACCCGTACCAGATCGTCGAAGCCCGTGCCCTGGGCGCCGATTGCGTGCTGCTGATCGTCTCCGCACTGGACGACGTTAAGATGGCCGAGCTGGCGGCCGTGGCCAAAAGCGTTGGCCTGGATGTGCTGGTGGAAGTGCACGACGGCGATGAGCTGGAGCGCGCACTGAAAACCCTCGACACACCGCTGGTGGGGGTCAACAACCGTAACCTGCACACCTTTGAAGTGAGCCTGGAAAACACCCTCGACCTGCTGCCGCGCATCCCGCGCGACCGCCTGGTGATCACCGAGAGTGGCATCGTCAACCGTGCCGATGTCGAGTTGATGGAAATCAGTGGGGTGTATTCGTTCCTGGTGGGCGAGACCTTCATGCGTGCCGAGAACCCGGGGGCGGAATTGCAGCGCCTGTTCTTCCCGGAGCGTGGTGTGGCGGTCAGCGGTTCCACATTAGACTGATCGAAACGCGGTAACTGTGGGGGCTGGCTTTTGTGGGAGCTGGCTTGCCTGCGATGCAGACACCTCGGTGTTTCTATGGCACCTAAGTGATGCCATCGCCGGCAAGCCGGCTCCTACAGGGGCATTGTGTTTGTTCAGGGAGGCGGGTGTTGATGGATAAGCCAGTAAGGATGACGGTTGAAGCAGGCCTTGCCGCCGAGCAAACCCTGTTGGCCGCCGTTTGCGCAGGCGAACAGGACTTCGGCCTGCTGTTCTGGCAACCCATCGATCAAGCCCTCGTCATGCCGCGTCGCTTGAGCCGTTTGCCGGCCTTCGACGCCGCCAGCCAGGTGTCGGCCGATGCCGGTTGGCCCGTATTGCTGCGGGAAACCGGTGGCGAGCCGGTGCCGCAGTCGAGTGCCACGGTCAATATCGCCCTGGTTTATGCGCCGCCCCGCAGCGAAGGCGACCAGGGGCGTATCGAAACCGGCTACCTGCGCTTGTGCCAGCCGATCTGCGACTTGCTGATCGAGTTGGGCGGTGATGCCTCCGTTGGCGAAATCGACGGGGCGTTTTGCGATGGTCGTTACAACGTCAACCTCAATGGCCGCAAGATGGTCGGCACCGCACAGCGTTGGCGACAAAGCGGCGGGCGCCCGGTGGGCCTGATCCACGGCGCATTGCTGTTGGAAAACGACCGTGAAGAACTGATCGCGGCGGTCAATCGCTTCAATGAAGCCTGCGGCCTCGATCAGCGTGTTCGCGCCGCGAGCCACATCGCCTTGCACGAAGCCTTCCCGGCACCGGAGGCAATCAGTCGGCTGGATGAGCTGTACCGTACGATGCTGGCCGGGTTCCTGCCGGGTTAACGCGTCCCGAACACCACCATCGTCTTGCCTTTGACGTGCACCAGGTTGCGTTCTTCCAGGTCCTTGAGCACGCGCCCGACCATTTCCCGCGAACAGCCGACAATGCGCCCGATTTCCTGGCGTGTGACTTTGATCTGCATGCCGTCGGGGTGGGTCATTGCGTCGGGCTGCTTGCACAACTCCAGCAGGCAGCGAGCTACACGCCCGGTGACATCAAAGAATGCCAGGTCGCCCACTTTGCGGGTGGTGTCGCGCAGGCGCTGGGCAATCTGGCCGCTCAGGGCATACAGGATGTCGGGATCGTGCTGGGCCAGTTCGCGAAATTTGGTGTAGCTGATTTCGGCCACTTCACACTCGACCTTGGCCCGCACCCAGGCGCTGCGCTCCTGCTCTTTTCCGGCTTGCTCGAACAGGCCCAATTCCCCGAAGAAATCGCCAGTGTTCAGGTAGGCGATGATCATTTCGCGGCCGTCTTCATCCTCGATCAGGATGGTGACCGAACCTTTGATAATGAAGAACAGTGTTTCGGAACGTTCCCCCGCGCAGATGATGTTGTGCTTGGCGGGGTAGCGGCGACGCTGGCAGTGCATCAACAGTTTGTCGAGATTCTTGATCTTGGGTATGGGAGTAAGAGCAACCATGGTTGTATCCCGAAAAGACTGCACGGTGTGGTTGGAGTTGTTTTTATCCAGAGGTATCGGCATTGATACACGCTGTACAAAGGATGGCAATGCGCCATTTCGCTGGCGCCAGCTTACCAGACACATTCTGACTCGATTAGCCAATTTACTGGGGAAAGCCTGCTATTGATCGCTTTGATGGGAAACGCTGTAGCGATCTGACCCTGTGCTAAGCTGGCGACCCTTTTTTAGCAGTGGAGTCTGGGCGATGAAGGCACGCATCCAATGGGCGGGCGAAGCCATGTTCCTCGGTGAGTCGGGCAGTGGCCATGTGGTGGTCATGGACGGCCCGCCGGAAGCCGGTGGCCGAAACCTGGGCGTACGCCCGATGGAAATGCTCCTGCTTGGCGTGGGCGGTTGCAGCAATTTCGACGTGGTCAGCATCCTGAAGAAATCCCGCCAGGCCGTGGAAAGCTGCGAGGCCTTCCTGGAAGCCGAGCGCGCCACTGAAGACCCCAAGGTGTTCACCAAGATCCACATGCATTTCGTGGTGAAGGGCCGGGCGTTGAAGGAAGCCCAGGTCAAGCGTGCCATCGAGCTGTCGGCCGAGAAGTATTGCTCGGCGTCGATCATGCTGGGTGCGGCTGGCGTGGCCATCACCCATGATTACGAAATCATCGAATTGGGCTGATCGCGCAATCGGTGGGCAAAAAGAAAGGGCGCTGTGATAGCGCCCTTTTTTTCGGCTCAGATTCGGTATGTGCTTTTAGTCATGACCTTGGCCAACAGGCTCATGCCAAACCTCACCGGCGCCGGGAAACGGAAGCCGCCAGCATCCAGCGCGCTTTCTGCGTGGTGTTCTTCGTCGATGCGCATCTGCTCAAGAATGGCCCGGGACTTTTCGTCTTCGGCGGGCAGTTGCTCAAGGTGTTCATCCAGGTGCTTGCATACTTGATGCTCGGTGGCGGCGACAAAACCCAGGCTGACTTTGTCGCTGATCAAGCCGGCGGCGGCGCCGATGCCGAACGACAAGCCATAGAACAGTGGGTTCAGCACGCTGGGATGGCTACCGAGCTGGCGAATGCGTTGTTCGCACCAGGCCAGGTGGTCGATCTCTTCTTCGGCGGCATGCTCCATGGCTGCGCGCACTTGCGGCAACTTGGCGGTCAGGGCCTGGCCTTGATACAGCGCCTGGGCACAGACTTCACCGGTATGGTTGATGCGCATCAGGCCGGCAACATGGCGGGTGTCGGTCTCGCTCAACTGTGCGTCGGGCTGCACGATGGCGGGCGACGGGCGGTACGGTTGGCCGCTGAACGGCAACAACGTGCGCATGGCCATGTCGGCTTGCAGCAACAGACGATCAATCGGCGAGTAGTGACGTTGGGTAGTCATGCTGACCTCCGGGAAGAATCTCGGCGGCCAGTTTACCGCAAGAGAAGGGCGAGCGTTTGCGCTGAGTCAAGGGCATAGGGTCGCAGCCTGCAGGCCGCGACCGCCGCCCAAAGGGTGATCAGCCCGGGGGCCAGTTCATTTGGCGCTGACCCAGCACGTGCATATGGATGTGATAAACGGTCTGCCCGCCTTTCGGGTTGCAGTTCATCACCACGCGGAAACCTTCCTCGCAGCCTTGTTCCACGGCCAGGCGCTGGGCGGTGAACAGGATATGACCGGCCAGGGCTTTGTCTTCCTCGGTCAGGTCGTTGAGGGTCGGGATGTGTTTCTTCGGAATGACCAGGAAATGCACGGGCGCCGCTGGATGAATATCCTTGAAGGCCAGGACCTGGTCGTCTTCGTAGATGATGTCCGCAGGTATTTCTCTGTTGATGATCTTGGTGAACAGAGTATCCACAGCTGTTTCTCCATTATGAAAGTGCAGGGTGAGTGTACCCAGGCGTTCAGCGCGGGCAATAGGCCTTGTTGATGGCGCCGGCGATCTTGCGTGTCAGCCAGCGCGGGCTGAGTCGTGGGCTGAAAGTGATCCAGCGGTTGCGTCGGCCGGGAATGATGATGGCTTTGTTCTTTTCCAGCGCGCGCACCGTGTAGAGTGCCACTTCCTCGGAACTCATCAGCTTTTCGCTGGCGTCGAGCTTGGTGGTGTCCATCTGTGCCGTGCCGAAGAAGGCAGTGCGCGTTGGGCCGGGGCAGAGCACCGAGACCTTGATGCCACAGGTCTTCAGCTCTTCGCGCAGGCCTTCGGAGAAGTGCAGTACATACGCTTTGCTGGCGTAGTAGCTGCTCATCCACGGGCCGGGTTGAAAGGCTGCAACCGAGGCCACGTTGAGGATCTGCCCGCCCCCCTGTAGCGCCATCGCGTTGCCGAGCGCGTGACACATACGGGTCAGGGCCAGGATGTTGACTTCGATCAGGTCCTGTTCGGTCATCCAGTCCTGGGCTAGGAACGGCCCGCTGGTGCCGATACCGGCGCAATTGACCAACAGGTCGATCTGCCGCTCGCCCTCTTCAAGCTCCAGCAAAAAACCGGACAAGCGCAGCGGCTCGCCCAGGTCGCAGGCCCGAAACAGCACTTCGACGCCAAACCGTTGGGTCAATTCGATTGCAATGCTTTCCAACTGATCACGCTGGCGGGCCACCAGAATCAAGCTGCGGCCGCGACGGGCCAATGCTTCGGCCAAGGCCAGGCCGATGCCGCTGGAGGCACCGGTGATCAGAGCGTAACGGGTCATGCCTTTCTCCATCGCAACGCGACCGGGCCTGTGACAGAGGCATCACAGGCGACGGGCGTTTCTTCACTGTTCTGGAGAGTCTACAGGTTCGGCTGTGTCGTCAGCACTTTGCGCGCGCTCTTCTTCATCAACGGTGACGCTTTGATCGGTGGCGTCATCGGAGGTGATGGAGCTGCTTTCATAGCTGCTGTCCATATTGGCTTCGAGTTGGTTCAGGTAGCCGTTCATACCCAGCGTCAGCAAAAGGCCGAACATCAGTGGAATAAACGCGAGCCACAGGGCGGCCAAGACTTTTACTGCCGTGGAGTTACGCGGTGGTGGCGCGCCATATTGGTTGGCACCAGCGTTACCCGGCAATACCAGCAGCAGGATAGGGAAGACGCTGTTTACCAGTGGCACCAGATGCAAGAGCCACAGCCAGCCGGACCAGCCCAAGTCATGTAGTCGTTGCACTCCGATTTGCACGCTGACCCAAACAATCGCCACACACAGTGCCAAGCCCAGCAGCACACCAATAATGGCGCCCAACGTCGGCGAAGCGGTCGCCACGGCAAAGCTGACGGTGCTGATAATGCCGCCCGCTACGAGCATTGCAAGGGTCAACACCAGTGTCCACGCCAGGTAGCGCAGGCGGCCGATACGGCCATGGATGGTGAACACCTTGAGTGTCGAGAATTCTGCCCCGTTATCACCGACGGCCGCGCGGGGTGGCGCGTAGGGCGATGCGGCGGGGCGTGAATAACTAGCGGAGCCGGAATCGGTCTCGTGGGCTTCTGCCAGGCTGAAGGCCACGGGTTGTTCGGCTTCGATACGCGCATCGATGCCGGCGTTTTTCAGTGCGGTGAGGTAGGTTTCAGCGTCAGAACGGGAAAGGTCACGCTTGAGCGCGACCGGGCGACCTGTGAAGAGTTTTTCGATGGCGTCCACGTCGCTCTTGAACAGTTCGGCGAGGTTCAGCTTGGCAGTGGTGCTTTCGACACCCGGGAGCAAGGCTCCGTCAAACACAATCTTGAAACGGTTGTCGCTCATGCGGGCATCCTTGTCACTTGTCTGGGAGGGGGTGCAGGCCTGCTCGGTTGGCAGGCCTTGCGGTTGGGTCAGCGTGGCCAGCGCAATTGCGCTGCTTGCTCGCGTGCCTTGCGGTATTCGGCATCCAGGCGGGCAATCAGTTCATCGACGCTGGGCAAATCATCAATCTCACCGACGCCTTGGCCGGCAGACCATACAGTCTTCCACGCCTTGGCCTCGTCGCTCAACGGCTTAAGCTTGGAACCGAAGTTGACTTCGCCCTTGCCCTGCAGGGCGGCGAGGTCAAAGCCGGCGTTTTCCAGGCTCTGGCGCATGAAGCTTGCGGGCACGCCGGAGACTGCGGGAGTGTGCACGATGTCGGCGGCGCGCGATGTGAGCAGCATCTCTTTATACGCATCCGGCGCGTGGCTTTCAGTGGTACCGATAAAGCGTGTGCCGAAATAGGCGAGGTCGGCGCCGAGCAGTTGAGCGGCGAGGATCTCGTGGCCATGGTTGAGGCAACCGGCCAGCAGCAAGGTCTTGTCGAAGAACTGACGAATCTCGGCAATCAGGGAAAACGGGCTCCAGGTGCCCGCATGGCCACCGGCGCCCGCTGCTACGGCGATCAGGCCATCGACACCGGCCTCGGCGGCTTTTTCGGCATGGCGTCGGGTGGTGACGTCATGGAACACCAGGCCACCGTAACTGTGGACGGCGTCGACCAGCTCTTTCACAGCCCCCAGGCTGGTGATGACGATCGGCACTTTGTGCTCGACGCAGATCGCCAGGTCGGCCTCCAGCCGTGGGTTGCTGTTATGCACAATCAAATTGACGGCATACGGTGCGGGGTTGTCCAGCTGTGCCAGGCCCGCCTCGATTTCTTCCAGCCAGGCCTTGAAGCCGCTGCTTTCGCGCTGGTTGAGGGCGGGAAAGCTCCCCACCACTCCATTGCGACAGCACGCCAGGACCAGTTGCGGGTTGGAAATCAGGAACATCGGCGCCGCCACCACGGGCAGGCGCAGACGTTGTTCAAGCAGAGCGGGCAGCGACATTGGAGGTACCCCGTGTGATTGAAGTTAGAACGGTTTGACCACGACCAAAATTACGATAGCCAGCAATATCAGAACGGGCACTTCATTGAACCAGCGATAAAAGACATGGCTGCGGGTGTTTTCGCCACGGGCGAAGCGTTTTACCTGCGCGCCGCACATGTGGTGATAGCCGATGAGCAGTACCACGAGGGTCAGCTTGGCGTGGATCCAGCCGCCCGAATGAAAGATGCTCGGGTTGAGGTAGATCAGCCAGCCGCCGAAGATCAGTGCCGCAACCATCGCCGGGCCCATGATGCCGCGGTACAGCTTGCGCTCCATGAGGCTGAAGCGTTCCTTGCTGACGGTGTCTTCGCTTTGGGCGTGGTAGACGAACAGGCGTGGCAGGTAGAACAGCCCGGCAAACCAGCAGACGATGCTGATGATGTGGAAGGCTTTGACCCATAGATAAAGCATTTTTAGTTATTCCCAGGTTCACGGTAGCCACGATAGTAGTGGCTCATGCGCCCGTACGTCACGTTGACGGTTGTCGCAGGACGATGCGGCCCCTATTATCGACGGCTTTCCAGTGGGTTCGTTGAGGGCAGGTTTATGGTCAAGGTCGGTATCGTCGGCGGCACGGGTTACACCGGTGTCGAATTGCTGCGTCTGTTGGCTCAGCATCCGCAAGCTGAGGTGGTGGTCATCACTTCCCGATCCGAGGCCGGGCTGGCCGTGGCTGATATGTACCCGAACCTGCGAGGCCACTACGACGGCCTGGCATTCAGCGTTCCGGACATCAAGACCCTGGGCGCCTGTGATGTGGTGTTCTTTGCTACGCCGCACGGCGTTGCCCATGCGTTGGCAGGTGAACTGCTGGCGGCTGGCACCAAGGTGATCGACCTGTCGGCGGATTTCCGCCTGCAAGACGCCGATGAGTGGGCCAAGTGGTACGGCCAGCCTCACGGTGCGCCGCAGTTGTTGGAAGAAGCCGTTTACGGACTGCCGGAAGTCAATCGTGAGCAGATCAAGCAGGCACGCCTGATCGCGGTGCCGGGTTGCTATCCAACGGCTACGCAGCTGGGCTTCCTGCCGTTGCTGGAAGCTGGGTTGGCGGACACTTCGCGCCTGATCGCCGACTGCAAGTCGGGTGTCAGCGGTGCCGGCCGTGGTGCTGCGGTGGGTTCGCTGTATTCCGAGACGTCGGAAAGCATGAAGGCCTATGCGGTAAAAGGGCATCGTCACTTGCCGGAAATCCGCCAGGGCTTGCGCCGCGCTGCGGGCAAGGACGTAGGTCTGACCTTCGTACCGCACCTGACCCCGATGATCCGTGGCATTCACTCCACGTTGTACGCAACCGTGGTGGATCGCTCGGTCGACCTGCAGGTGTTGTTTGAAAAGCGTTATGCCAATGAGCCGTTTGTCGACGTGATGCCGGCTGGCAGCCACCCGGAAACGCGCAGCGTGCGCGGCGCCAACGTGTGCCGGATTGCCGTGCACCGTCCGCAGGATGGCGACCTGGTGGTGGTGTTGTCGGTGATCGACAACCTGGTCAAGGGCGCGTCGGGCCAGGCGGTGCAGAACATGAACATCCTGTTCGGCCTGGATGAGAAGCTGGGCCTGTCCCACGCGGGCATGCTGCCTTAAGGCTGTTTAGCCGCTCAGCAAAAGGCCCGTTGATCGGGCCTTTTGTGTTTTTAATGGCGGCAACGCCGATTGATATACCGTAACAATAGTTGACCGCTTTTCTAGGAGAAGCGGATAATGCCCGCCATTACGCATATGGCGGCGGTACGCCGGGAGATTATCAGCATGAGCGTTGAATCCTTCACCCCCACGGCTTTGCAATTCACCCACGGTGCTGCGCACAAGGTGAAGAGCCTGGTCGATGAAGAGGGTAATGATCGCTTGAAGCTGCGCGTATTTGTTACGGGCGGCGGTTGTTCAGGGTTTCAGTACGGTTTTACCTTCGATGAAGATGTGGCCGATGACGACACCATCGTTGAGCGCGAGGGCGTAAGCCTGGTCGTGGACCCGATGAGCTTCCAATACCTGGCAGGTGCCGAGGTGGATTACCAGGAAGGTCTGGAGGGTTCGCGTTTCGTGATCAAGAACCCTAACGCCACCACTACCTGTGGTTGCGGGTCTTCGTTCTCGATCTGATCGATTGCGGATACAAAAACGCCGCTTGGCCTCCATAGGTCAAGCGGCGTTTTGCTGTCTGGGGCTTAAGCGGGGTAGATCGCGCCCAGTACTCGAAGCCCTTGTGCGCCGGTGACGCTGGGGCGGTTGGCGGCAATGCCTTCCAGGCAGCAGTGGGCCAGCCAGGCAAAGGCCATGGCCTCGACCCAGTCAGGGTCTACACCGTAAGCGACGGTGCTGGCGACCTGTGTGGAAGGTAGCAGTGCTGCCAGGCGATGCATCAGCGTGGCGTTGTGGGCGCCGCCGCCGCAGACCAGCAAGGTTTCGGTGTTGGATTGGGCCGCTTGCAGGGACTCGACGATGGTAACGGCGGTGAGTTCCAGCAACGTCGCTTGCACATCTTGTGGCGGGAATGCCGGCAAACGCCCGAGGTGTTGTTGCAGCCATCCCAGGTTGAACACTTCGCGCCCGGTGCTTTTCGGGCCTTTGGTCACGAAGAACGGATCGCTGAGCAGGGCGTTGAGCAACTGTGGCATGACATGGCCGCTGGCTGCCCACTGACCGTCGCGGTCGAAGTGTTCGCCGCGGACCAGGTGGATCCAGGCATCCAGTAGGACGTTGCCTGGGCCGCAGTCGAAACCGGCTACAGGTTTGTCGGTTTCGATCAGGCTGAGGTTGCTGAAACCTCCCACATTCAATACCGCACGGTTACCAGTGCGCTCGCCAAACAGTGCTTCGTGGAAAGCGGGGACCAGCGGTGCGCCCTGGCCGCCTGCGGCAACATCGCGGCTGCGGAAGTCGCTGACCACGGTGATGCCGGTCAGCTCCGTGAGCAGCGCGGGGTTGCCGATCTGGACGGTAAAGCCCCGCGCAGGTTCGTGGCGGATTGTCTGGCCGTGGCTGCCAATCGCACGAATGGTCTGGGGCTTGAGGTTTTGCTGGTCGAGCAAGGTGTGAATGCCTTGGGCGGCGAGTTTTACCCAGTGCTGTTGGGCAATGGCGGAGCGGGCGATTTCGTCCGGGCCGCTGGCGCACAGGCTCAGCAGCTCGGTGCGCAGGGTGTCCGGCATGGGGATGTAATGCGTGGCGATCAGGTTGATCGCCGGGCCCTGTTCGATCAGGGCAATGTCCAGGCCGTCAAGGCTGGTCCCGGACATCACACCTATATAGAGCGTCATGGCTTAACGCTTCGCCGAGGCCAGCAGGGTGGAGCGTTCCTGATCCATGCGTGCCATCAGCGGCTGGCTCTGTTGCAGGAAGCGCGCACGCTCTGCCTTGGCGATCGGGTCGGCCATCGGCAGCTTCTGGCCCAGTGGGTCGACGTGGACGCCATTGACCTGGAACTCATAGTGCAGGTGCGGGCCGGTCGACAGGCCGGTGGTACCGATATAGCCGATCACTTGGCCCTGTTTCACGTTGCTGCCGGTGGACACACCCTTGGCGAAGCCTTGCATGTGGCCATACAGGGTCCGATAGGTATTGCCGTGCTGGATGATTACGGTATTGCCGTAGCCGCCGCGACGTCCTGCCAGCAGCACCTTGCCGTCACCTGCTGCTTTGATCGGCGTACCGCGTGGAGCGGCATAGTCGACGCCTTTGTGGGCGCGGATTTTGTTCAGAATTGGATGCTTGCGACCCATGGAGAAACGCGAGCTGATGCGAGCGAAGTCCACTGGCGTGCGGATGAAGGCCTTGCGCATGCTGTTGCCGTCAGCCGTGTAGTAGCTGCTGTTGCCTTGTTTGTTGGTGTAGCGCACGGCGGTGTAGGTCTTGCCGCGGTTGGTGAAGCGTGCCGAGAGGATGTTGCCGGTGCCGACCACCTTGCCGTTGGCGACTTTCTGCTCGTAGATCACGTCGAATTCGTCGCCCTGGCGGATGTCCTGGGCGAAGTCGATGTCGTAGCCGAACACGCTGGCCATGTCCATGGTCATGCTGTGGGACAGGCCGGCACGGGCGGCGGATTGCGACAGGGAGCTGTTGATCACGCCATGTACATAAGCGGACCGCATGACCGGTTTGGTGGTGACGCGATTGAAGGCGAAACCCTTGGCGCCCTTGGTCAGGGTGATGGTTTCGAGGTCGCTGACGCTGCTGTGCAGGTTGTTTAGCTGGCCGTCGGGCGTCAGTTCGAACTCAAGCTTCTGGCCGTGTTTGAGCTGTGTGAACTGCTTGGCTTGTTTATCGCTTGCCAGCACCTCATTAACGGTTGCGGCGGGCAGCCCGACTTTCTCGAACAGGGTGGAAAGCGTGTCGCCCTTGGCCACGATGACTTCGCGGTGTTGAGGGTTCTTGGCGGCGGGTGCTTCCTGGGTAGCCTGTTGGGTGTCCTCAGGTGTGCTTTCTATCTGTGCGAACGGCGATTCGGTTGGCGCATTTGTGGCTTGTTGGGCGTCGGAAGCGTCTTGATCTTGTGTCAGTTGTTCAACAGGACTTTCCAGGTCAAGGCTCAGGGATGTTCGTTTGGCTTCTACGTCACTGGAAGGGAATACCAGGAGTGCCAGGCTGAGAAGGGCGGCGATGCCACTTGCGGCGAGCAAGTGGGTCTTCGGGTAAAGCGGCGGCGCTTTAGACGGTTCTGTGGTCATAAGTAATTTTGACTTTGAAGATGAAATGGAAAAGATGAATGACATGATGAAGATGAAATAACTGTATAAAATATAACCAAATCATCTGTGGCGCAAGCTCGCGAACGCTGGGCTTGTTGAACGGTGTCCGTTCGCAGGGCAAAACTTGTAATTAGTCCCTGATCTTGTATGGTTGGTTCCCTTTTGAATCTGAGCCTTGCGGGTCTGTTATGAAGTCGGTTGAAGAGCAGCTAGCGCTGATAAAACGTGGTGCGGAAGAACTGTTGGTGGAAGCTGAGCTGATCGAAAAGCTTAAGCGTGGCCAGCCCCTGCGTATTAAAGCCGGCTTTGACCCGACTGCGCCGGATCTGCACCTGGGTCATACCGTGCTTATTAATAAGCTGCGTCAGTTCCAGGAGCTGGGGCATCAGGTCATCTTCCTTATAGGTGACTTCACTGGGATGATCGGCGATCCGAGCGGCAAGAGTGCTACGCGTCCGCCGTTGACTCGTGAGCAGGTTCTCGACAATGCCGAGACCTACAAGACCCAGGTATTCAAGATTCTCGATCCGGCCAAGACCGAAGTGGCGTTCAACTCCACGTGGATGGATCAGATGGGTCCGGCCGACTTCATTCGCCTGACGTCTCAGTACACCGTTGCGCGGATGCTTGAGCGTGATGATTTCGACAAGCGTTACTCCACTAACCAGCCGATCGCTATCCATGAGTTCCTTTATCCGCTGGTTCAGGGCTATGACTCGGTGGCCTTGCGCGCGGATGTTGAGTTGGGCGGTACCGACCAGAAGTTCAACCTGTTGATGGGGCGTGAGCTGCAGCGTGCGTATGGGCAAGAAGCCCAGTGCATCCTCACCATGCCTTTGTTGGAAGGGTTGGATGGCGTCAAGAAGATGTCCAAGTCGTTGGGCAACTATGTAGGTATCCAAGAGGCGCCGGGTGTGATGTACGGCAAGCTGGTCTCTATTCCGGATGCGCTGATGTGGCGTTACTTCGAACTGTTGAGCTTCCGCTCGATGGATGAGATCAATGCACTGCGTGCTGAAGTCGAGGCGGGTGCCAATCCGCGTGATGTGAAGATCAAGCTGGCGGAAGAGATTGTTGCGCGGTTCCATGGTGAAGAGGCTGCAGCCAATGCTCACCGCGCGGCGGGCAACCGTATGAAGGATGGCGAGTTGCCGGATGATCTACCGGAGATCGAGCTGTCTGCTGCTGAGGCGATGCCAATTGCGGCTGTCCTTAATAAGGCGGGCCTGGTTAAGAACTCGGCGGTTGCGCGGGACCTTCTGGGGTCGGGTGGTGTGCGTATAGATGGTGAGGTTGTCGATCGCACCTTTATATACGAGCTGGGCGCTACCCACGTTTGCCAGGCTGGGAAGAAGGCGTTTGCGCGTATCACGCTCAAATCCGAATAAAGCTGAAATTAGGTGTTGACGGCGAATTATATCTGTCTATAATTCGCCCCACTTCCGGCGCAGTCGAAACGGAAAACTCCTTGATAAACAATGGGTTATGTAGGTTTTGACGGTAAGTTGCTTCAGTTCATCGAAGCCAAAAGGAAGTTGAAAAAGAGGTGTTGACAGCAGCGTGTAACGCTGTAGAATTCGCCTCCCGCTGACGAGAGATCGGAAGCGCAAGTGATTGAAGTTGTTGAAGAAATCTTCGAAAGCTTCTGAAA